>NZ_JAKWFH010000091.1:0-15957 GCF_029522185.1 Burkholderia sp. IO2
CGGCGCGACGGCGGCCGGCTCGCCGCGCGAAGCGGCGGCGCGCGGCGCGGTCGTGATCACGATGCTGCCGGCCGCGCAGCACGTGCGCGCCGTCTACCTCGGCGACGACGGCGTGCTGGCCGGCGCGCGCGCCGGCGCGACGCTGATCGACTGCAGCACGATCGATCCGGGCACCGTGCGCGCGGTGGCCGACGCCGCCGCGCAGCGCGACTTCCCGCTCGCCGATGCGCCCGTGTCGGGCGGCACCGGCGGCGCGCAGGCCGGCACGCTGACCTTCATGGTTGGCGCGGACGCGCCGCTGTTCGAGCGCATCCGCCCGGTACTGCTCGACATGGGCAAGAACGTCGTGCACTGCGGCGGCACCGGCACCGGCCAGATCGCGAAGATCTGCAACAACCTGCTGCTCGGCATCTCGATGATGGGCGTATCGGAAGCGATGGCGCTCGGCGCCGCGCTCGGCATCGAACCGGCCGTGCTGGCCGGCATCATCAACACGTCGACCGGCCGCTGCTGGAGTTCGGACGCGTACAACCCGTATCCGGGCGTGAGCGACACGGCGCCAGCCGCACGCGGCTATGCGGGCGGCTTCGCGGCGAACCTGATGCTGAAGGATCTCGGGCTCGCGACGGAAGCCGCGCGCAGCGCGCATCAGCCGGTCTGGATGGGCGCGCTCGCGCAGCAGCTGTATCAGTCGATGAGCCAGCAGGGGCTCGGCACGCTCGACTTCTCCGCGTGCGTAAAGCTGTACGAGGCGCAGCCGGCCTGACCTGCCCGGCCGACGCCGGACGTGCGTCGACCCGCGATGGGCCGGAACGGCATCGCGGGTCGGTTTGCCGGCGGGGGAAGAAAAACGCGGGCGGCGGCGTCATGCCGCCGGTCGGTCAACCGCGCGGGTTCGACGCCGTCTCGAAGGTCGGATGGCACTCGAACGCGAGTTCGGAGCGGGCGTCGACGCGGCGGCCGCCGGTCAGCGATTCCTGCTTCACGCTTGCGCGCATCCCGCGCTGCGTGCAGTAGTTGGTGGCTTCGTTGACGGCCTTCTCGTGGGCGTCGGCCCACGTCGTCGACACGCCGATCGTGCGCGTCGTCACGGTGAACACGTTCGGGTTCGACGTCGCGGTCACGTCGGAAGCAGTCGAACACGCGGCGAGCAAGCATGCAGCAGCCGCAATGGTCAACCATCGCAGGGTTCGAAAAGAGACTGGAATGGACATGGAGGGCAGGCGCACGCCGGTCGACGTGCATTGAACAACATAGGCGACAGTATGCCTGCTCGATCGCCGGAGATCATGCCCCTTTCGGTGAACACATTGTTTCGAATGGTTAAACGATGGCCAAATCTGGCAAGAATTACAGCCGTCGCCGGCCATCGTTTTCGTACGTCAGGTCATTTCGCCCGGCATGCCCGCCGGCGCGGCCGCTCACGCCGGCGCGACGGTCAATGTGCACCCGCCTGACGGATTCGAGCGGATGCTTCCGCGAGGTTGCGCCACGCCGGCTGCCCCGGCGCGTAGCGCGCGCGGATGTACGCGGCAAGCTCGGCCATCTGCCGATCGTCGAAGGCATCGCCGAAGCCCGGCATGTAGCCGAGCCGGTCGGTGGCCGGCTGGTCGATCCCGTGGTGCAGCACGCGCAGCAGGTTGTCCGGCGTCGCCTGGCTGACGCTCGTGTTGAGCCCCATCAGCGGACGCACGCCGAAATGCCCGACACCGCCCGATTCCGCATGACAGACCGCGCACGCGGCTTCGAACGCGCGGCGGCCGTTCTCGAGGCCGAGCGTCGCGACGGTGTCCGCGCCGCGCGCGTGGCCGGCGGCCGCGTTCGCGGCGACCGCCGCATCGACGGGCGGCGACAGCGACGCCAGATAGTGCGCGATCGCCTGCACGTCGGACTCGGGCAGCGCCGCGAGCCCCGCGACGACGGGCGCCATCGGCCCGGCCGCGACGCCGTGCTGCGCCGAGAACCCGGTGCGCAGATAGTCGAACAGCGCGCCTTCGGTCCATGGCACCGGCGCGGCCGGCGACGCGACGAGCGGCGGCGCGACCCATCCTTCCGCTTCGCCGCCCGACAGGTAGGCGAGGCCGCCCTTCTCCGCGCCGAGCGCGTTGCGCGGCGTATGGCAGGCGCCGCAGTGTCCGGCGCCGTCGACCAGATACTTGCCGCGATTCCACATCGCCGAACGCGCCGGGTCCGGCGCAAACGGCCGCGCGTCGTGATACAGCCAGTTCCAGCCGGCCACGAGCCGCCGCTGGTCGAGCGGGAACGGCAGCTTCGTCTTCGGCGGCACGTGCTTCACCGGCGGCTGCGACATCAGGTACGCATAGAGCGCGAGCAGATCGGGCTCGCTCAGCTTCGCGAATGCGGTGTACGGAAACGCCGGATACAGGTGCGAACCGTCGCGCGAGATGCCTTCGCGCATCGCGCGGGCGAACGCCGGGTATGACCACGCACCGATGCCGGTGTCCGGATCGGGCGTGAGGTTCGTCGTGTAGATCGTGCCGAACGGCGTATCGAGCGTGAGGCCGCCCGCGTTGGTCGCGCCGCCGGGCGCCGTGTGGCATACCGCGCAATCGCCGGCGAGCGCGACCTGGCGGCCGCGTTCGAGCATCGCCGCGCTCCACGTCGCGCCGTCCGCGCCGCCGGGCGCCATCGACGCAACGGGCGCGATCGGCGCGGGGCCCGGCAGGATCGCGCACGCCAGCCCGATCAGCCCGCCGACCACCCCGCCCGCGCCGCCGCCGGCCAGCCAGCGGCGCCAGCGCGACGCGCGGCGCGGGGCTGCTTGCCGGCCGTCGCCGGCATCGAACGGCACCGGTTGCGCGAGCGCGGCGCGAATGTGCGCGGCATCGAACGGCGGTGCGCGAAACCGCACGCCCGTCGCGTCGTACAGCGCGTTCGCGATCGCGGCAGCGGCCGGCGCGGCCGCCTGTTCGATCCGCCGCGCATCGTGTTCGGACAGGTCACCGTGCGCGCGACGCGCGGCCGCGTCGACTGCAATCAGTTCGTGCGCGATCGCGTCGGCCCGCTCGCCGGCACCGGTCTCGTCGTGCGCGGGCCGCGCGGACAACCGTGCGCCCATCACGCGGGAAATCGCGGCCTCGATCTGCCACGCGGGCAGGCCGGCCAGCGACGCGTCGCCCGGCTCGCCGGTGCCCTGACCGGCCACCACGCGCCGCACCGAGACGTCGCCCGTCGCGCAGTCCACGTCGAGATCGACGACCCACGCGGACCAGCGCGGATCGCGGTCATGGTCGGCATCGTCGCCGGATGCGGTTGCGTGCGCATCGACACGCTCGCCATCGAATGCGAAACCGCGACCGCTGACACGCGACGCCGCGTTCGCCCCGGCCGCAGCCGGCACCCCCCAGGCGGCGCGTTCGCTGACCATCCGGATCGTTTCGCGCGGCCCCGCATCGCGCTCGGCATCGAGATGCTGCAACCGCAACGCGACCGGGTCGCGCCGCAACGCGCCCGCGAGTTCGTCGACGAAGGACTCGCGGGCAAACACGTGCGCGTGACCGGGAATCGCGCCATCTTCATCGGCCAGTTCGATCGACGTCTGCGCGTGCCGGTAGACGAATGGCGATGCGGGACCGCGCCCGGCACGCTCGTCCACACCGCGAGCATCGTCCCCGCCCGCGCCGGCCGCCTGCGCGCGATAGCGCCAGGTCGTCATCCGGCCGTCGGGCGCGGTCCGTGTTTCGATATCGAACGATGCATGCGTGTACGCAGCGCCGATCGGCCACGCGTAGCGCGCGCGATGCGGGCGCGATGCGTCGGCGGCCGCGTCATCGGGCGGCGCCGGTTCCGTCACGCGCGCCGGCGCCACGGGCGAACCTGCGTCATGCTTCATCGCCGCCTCGCAGATAGCGTGCGGCGCGATGCACCGCGCGAATGATCTCCAGATGCGTGCCGCAACGGCACAGGTTGAAGCGCAGCGCATCCCGGATCGCCGCATCGTCGGGCGCGGGGTTGCGATCGAGCAGCGCCTTCGTGCTCATGATCATCCCGTTCAGGCAATACCCGCATTGCGCGGCCTGCTCGTCGATGAACGCGCGCTGGATCGGATGCGGCGCGTCGCACGACCCGAGCCCTTCCAGCGTCGTGACGTCGCGTCCATGCGCGGCGGCGGCCGGCACGACGCATGAACGCGTGGGCTGCCCGTCGACGAGCACCGTGCACGCACCGCATTGCCCGAGCCCGCAGCCGTATTTCGGGCCATTGAGCGCGCAGTCGTTGCGCAGGACCAGCAGCAGCGGCGTGTCGGGCATGGCGTCGGCGACGGTGTACGGCGTGCCGTTCACGCGAAACGCCAGCGGCCGCGGCGGAGAAGCGGGATGGGACATTGATCGATCCGGAATGCAGAATGCGGGCCGAGTCGGCCGGCGGCGGGCACGGCCGCCGGCTGGCGCTTGTCGGCGCGCGCCTGACATATAACACGCCGAAATGCGTGCGTTGCGGCGCATCGGCCCCGCACCGGCGAGGCGGCTGCACGGCGCCGGCCGGCGCGGGCGCCGCGCGTCAGGCCGCGGCCGCCACGTTGCTGCGCGACGGCGCTTCGAGCGGCACGTCGAATACGTCGTATCCGAACACCCACGACGGATCCTCGTTGGTGCGCAGCCACGTGTTGTTGTGCGACACGAGCTGCACCTTCGACGCGCGCGCCGCGCGGTTCGCCTCGTACAGCGCGAACGCACCCGCATGGTCGCCGATGCCGACCTCGTCGAGACAGCGCGCGAGCATCGCCGCATCCTCGATCGCCATCGCCGCGCCCTGCGCCATGTGCGGCTTCATCGGATGGCACGCGTCGCCGAGCAGCACGAGACGGCCGCGACTCCACAACGGCAGCGGATCGCGTTCCAGCAGCGGCCATTTGGTGATCGACGGCGAGACGTCGATCAAATGCTGGATGTCGGCGTGGAAACCGGCGAACGCCTCGCGCATCTCGTCGCGGCTGCTGTCGACCATCGACACGCCTTCCGGCCACTCGGCCTGCGGCACGCCGGTCACGTAGTAGTACTCGTCGCGCTTCTCGGTCACGTAGTAGACCATCATGTGGCGATCCTCCGACCACCACTTCACGCACATGTCGTACGGCTTGTTGCCGAGCAGCGCGGCCGGGAACACCGCGCGGTGCGCGACGTAACCGGTGTAGCGCGGCGGCTCCGCACCGAGCAGGTGCTCGCGGATGCGCGAATTCACGCCGTCCGCGCCGATCGCGATGTCGGCCGTCTCGACGCTGCCGTCGGCGAACGTCAGGCGCACGTCGCTGCCGGTGTCCTCCACCGCCGCGAGCTTCTTGCCGAAGCGGATCGTGCCGGGCGTCACCGCCTGCGTCATCAGCGCATGGAAATCGCCGCGATGCACGGTCAGGTAGCGCGCGCCGTAAGTCTTGCGCGCGTAGTCGCCGAGCGGAATCTGCGACAGCACGTCGGCCGTGCGCCAGTCGCGGCTGTACCAGAAATCCGGATGCGAACCCATCGTCTCCAGCGCGTCCTCGCAGCCGATGCGCCGCATGATCTTCATCACGTTCGGGCCGAGATGGATCCCCGCGCCGAGGCGCGAGAACGCGGGCGCCTGCTCGTACAGCGCGACGTCGTAGCCGCCGCGCTGCAGCAGCGCAGCCGCGGCCGTGCCGCCGAGACCGGCGCCGATGATTGCGATACGGGGTTTGCTCATGCGGATCTCCTGATCGTGGGTGGCCCGTTGCCGAACACGGTGCAAGGACGGGCGGATTGAATGGCGCTTATGCAGCGTACACACTCAATTTATTCAGGACAAGCGGATTGTTGATCGACATCGCCACATTCGGGAAATCACTAATAAATCGATAAAATCCCGCGCACAACAACAATCCAGCCGTGTCGAACGTCATTTTGATCCATTTGCCATTTTCAAATGTACACACTAGACTTTGCCCAACATCCGGCGATCCCGCGCCAGCGTGCCGCCCCCTCCTTACCGACACGGAGCCTCCCGTCATGAGCAAGACCTACCGCATCGGCCAGATCGTGCCGAGTTCCAACACGACGATGGAAACGGAAATTCCCGCGATGCTGCGGCTGCGCGAAGCGATCCGCCCCGAGCGCTTTACGTATCACTCGAGCCGGATGCGGATGAAGAAGGTCGTCAAGGAAGAACTCGCGGCGATGGACGCCGAATCGGACCGCTGCGCGGTGGAACTGAGCGATGCGCGCGTCGACGTGCTCGGCTACGCGTGCCTCGTCGCGATCATGGCGATGGGGCACGGCTACCACCGCGTGTCGCAGGCGCGCCTCACGAAGCACACGGCCGACAACGGCGCGCAGGCGCCGGTGCTGACGAGCGCGGGTGCGCTGGTCGACGCGCTGAAGGTGATCGGCGCGAAGCGCATCGTCGTCGTCGCGCCGTACATGCTGCCGCTCACCGAGCTGGTGGTCGACTACATCCGCAACGAAGGCTTCGACGTGCTCGCGTACCGCGCGCTGGAAATCCCCGATAACCTCGACGTCGGCCGCCACGATCCGGCGCGCCTGCCCGACATCGTGAAGACGCTGCCGTACCAGGACGCCGACGCGATCGTGCTGTCCGCGTGCGTGCAGATGCCGTCGCTGCCCGCCGTCGCGAAGGTCGAGGCGATGACGGGCAAGCCGGTGATCACCGCCGCGATCGCGACCACCTACGCGATGCTGCGCGAACTCGATCTCGAACCGGTCGTGCCCGGCGCCGGCGCGCTGCTGTCCGGCGCGTACTGAGCGCCGCCGCTACTTCGGAGCATCTTCATGTCCTCGACTTTCCTGTACGGCGCGAACGTCCGCGCCAACGGCATCCGCCAGCACTATCTGCGCTACGGCGGCGCGACCGGCGCACGCGCGTCGCGCCCGGCGATCGTGCTGATTCCCGGCATCACGAGCCCCGCGATCACGTGGGGCTTCGTCGGCGAAACCTTCGGCGCGGCGTTCGACACCTACGTGCTCGACGTGCGCGGCCGCGGGCTGTCGGACGCGTCGCCGTCGCTCGACTACAGCCTCGATGCACAGGCGGACGACGTCGCGGCGCTCGTCGCCGCGCTCGATCTGCCGCGCACGAGCCTCGTCGGCCATTCGATGGGCGCGCGGATCGCCGCGCGCGCGGCCCGGCGCGGCATCCGCGGGCTCGCCTCCGTCGTGCTGGTCGATCCGCCCGTCTCGGGCCCGAACCGCCGCGACTACCCGGGCAAGCTGCCGTGGTACATCGACTCGATGGCGCTCGCGCGTGCCGGCACGGACGCCGAAGGCATGCGCGCGTTCTGCCCGACCTGGACCGATGCCGAGCTGCAGTTGCGCGCCGAATGGCTGCACACCTGCGACGAACGCGCAGTGCGCACGTCGTACGAAGGCTTCCACACCGACGATTTCCACGCGGATGCCGCACAACTGGCCGTGCCGTCGCTGCTGATCACCGCCGAGCGCGGCGACGTGGTGCGCGACGACGACGTTGCCGAGCTGCAGCGCGCGACGCCGACGATGCGGCACGTGCGCGTGCCCGACGCCGGCCACATGATCCCGTGGGACAACGCGGCGGGCTTCTACGCGGCGTTCGGCGACTTCCTCGGCGCGCCGCTCGCGCCCTGAGCGCGGCGTCCGCCGCTTTCCTTCACGCCTTTACCGGAGCCGACGATGCCAGTCAGCGATACCCAACTGATCGACGCGTGGAAGCAGGTCCTCACGCTGTCGCGCCTCGAACCGGGCCAGACCGTCACGATCCTGACGAGCGCGGCCACCCATCCGCAGACGCTGTCGTGCGCGCTGATCGCGACGCAATCGCTCGGCGCGATCGTCAACCGGCTCGACCTGCCGCCCGTCAACGGCGACAAGGCATTCAGCCGCGACCCGCTCGCCTACCTCGGCACGACGCCGCTGACCGGCAACCGCGCCGCGATCGCCGCGCTGCGCGAGAGCGACCTCGTGCTCGATCTGATGACGCTGCTGTTCTCGCCCGAGCAGCACGACATCCTGAAATCGGGCACGAAGATCCTGCTCGCGGTCGAGCCGCCCGAAGTGCTGGTGCGGATGGTGCCGACCCTGGCCGACCGCACGCGCGTGCTCGCCGCATCGAAGAAAATCGCCGCCGCGCGCGAGATGCGCGTGAGCTCGGCGGCCGGCACCGCGCTCGTGTGCCCGCTCGGCGAGTTCCCGCCGACCGCCGAATACGGCTTCGTCGACGCGCCGGGCCGCTGGGACCACTGGCCGAGCGGCTTCGCGCTGACCTATCCGAACGATCGCACCGCGCGCGGCACGATCGTGATCGACCGCGGCGACATCCTGCTGCCGCAGAAGCACTACGTGCGCGAGCCGATCGCGCTGACCGTCGAAGGCGGTTACGCGACGCGCATCGAAGGCGGCGTCGACGCCGACCTGCTGCGCGACTACATGGACACGTTCGCCGACCCCGAAGGCTATGCGATCTCGCATATTGGCTGGGGGCTGCAGCCGCGCGCGCGCTGGTCGACGCTCGGGCTGTACGACCGCGAGGCGACGATCGGGATGGACGCGCGCGCGTTCGAGGGCAACTTCCTGTTCTCGCTCGGCCCGAACAACGAAGGCGGCGGCAGCCGCACGACCACCTGCCATATCGACATCCCGCTGCGCCGCTGCACGGTCGAACTCGACGGCGAGACCGTCGTGCGCGACGGCCGCGTGACCGACCAACCCGCCTGATACCGACGAGCCCGACACCATGAACAATCTTTCCCGTCACGCCGAAGCGAACGTGTATCGCCAGCAGGGTTTCGGCACGCCGCTGCCGCCGCACGGCAACCTCGGCCTGCTGATCGTCGACTTCGTGGTCGGCTTCGCCGATCCCGCGACCTTCGGCGGCGGCAACATCGCGCCGGCGATCGCGCGCACCACGCATGCGCTGGCGCTCGCGCGCGAACGCGGCTGGCCGGTCGCGCACAGCCGCATCGTGTATGCGGACGACGGCAGCGACGACAACGTGTTCTCGCTGAAGGTGCCCGGCATGGCGACGCTGACCGAGCATCATCCGAACAGCGCGATCGTGCCCGAACTCACGCCCGCGCCGGGCGAACTCGTCGTGCGCAAGACCGTGCCGTCCGCGTTCTTCGGCACGCAACTCGCGCCGTGGCTCGCGCAGCGCGCGGTGCAGACGCTGCTCGTCGCGGGCGCCGTGACGAGCGGCTGCGTGCGCGCGAGCGTCGTCGACGCGATGTCGCACGGGTTCCGCCCGCTCGTGCTCGCCGATTGCGTCGGCGATCGCGCGATCGCGCCGCACGACGCGAACCTGTTCGACATGCAGCAGAAATATGCGGCCGTGATGCCGCTCGACGATGCGATCGCGGCGATCGACGCCGTGCAGGCCCGCGCACGCTGAGTCGCGACGCATCGCGGGCGGCGCGGGTGTGCCGCCCGCGATTGACGCTGCGCTTTTGGCGGCCTAGATTGACTTCACGCGCGCCGCCGCCCCGCACGCTGCCCGACGCCATCACCCGCCGGCCACGCCGCCCTCGACAGGACCTCTCCCCGTGAACCGCTCCGAACTGCTCGCGCGCACCGGCTGCCTGACCGTGATCCGGCCGCCCGCGCCGCCCGTGAAGCCGGCGCCCGGCCAGCCGGGCAGCCTGTCGTCCTACGTGCCGGCGCTGCCCGAAGTCTTCGTCGCGATTCTCGACGACGGCCGCATCCTCGCATTCAACGGACACGTCGATCTCGGCACCGGCATCCGCACGTCGCTCGCGCAGATCGTCGCCGAGGAACTCGACGTGCCGGCCGCGCGCGTGACGATGGTGCTCGGCGACACGGCCGCGACGCCGAACCAGGGCCCGACCATCGCGAGCGCGACGATCCAGATTGCCGCGACGCCGCTGCGCTGCGCGGCCGCGCAGGCCCGTCACGCGCTGCTCGCGCTCGCCGCCGAGCGGTTCGGCGTCGACACGGCGCGGCTGGACATCGACGACGGAACGATTTCCGCCGAGGGACACACGATCACGTTCGCCGCGCTCGTCGCCGCGCGGCGGATCGCGCTGACGCTCGACCTGAACACCCGCACGAAGGACCCTGCTCGATACCGGATCGTCGGCCGCGCGTCGCCACGCGTCGACCTGCCCGCGAAGGCGACCGGCCAGCTCACGTTCGTGCACGACATGCGCGTGCCGGGCATGCTGCACGGCCGCGTCGTACGGCCGCCGTACGCGGGCCACGACAGCGGCCCGTTCGTCGGCACGTCGCTGCTGGACGTCGATCGCGCGTCGGTGGCCGACGTGCCGGGGCTCGTGGCCGTCGTCGTGCTCGGCGATTTCGTCGGCGTGGTCGCCGAGCGCGAGGAGCAGGCGATCCGCGCCGCGCGCCAGTTGCGCGTGACGTGGCGGCCGCTGCCGGCGCTGCCGCCGCTCGACGAACCGGCCGCCGCGATCGCCGCCGCGCCGGCCAGACGGCGCGTGCTGCTCGACGAAGGCGACGTCGACGCCGCGCGATCGGAACCGGACACGCTCACGCTGTCGCGTACTTACGCGTGGCCGTTCCAGATGCACGGCTCGATCGGCCCGTCCTGTGCGCTCGCCGACTACCGCGCGCCCGGCGACGGGCGCATCACCGTGTGGTCCGGCACGCAGAATCCCGTGTCGCTGCGCTACGACCTCGCGACGCTCGTCGCGCGCGACGAAGCCGATGTCGACATCGTGCGGATGGAAGCGGCCGGCTGCTACGGCCGCAACGGCGCGGACGACGTGTGCGGCGACGCGCTGCTGCTGTCGCGCGCGGTCGGCCGCCCGGTGCGTGTGCAACTGTCGCGCGCGGACGAACATCTGTGGGAACCGAAAGGCGCGGGCCAGTCGATGCAGGTGACGGGCACCGTCACGCGCGACGGCCGCCTGCTGGGCTATGACTTCACGACACGCTACCCGTCGAACGACGCGCCGCTGCTCGCGGCGCTGCTGACCGGCGCGATCGCGCCCGAACCGCGCGTGTTCGAGATGGGCGACCGCACGGCCGTGTCGCCGTATGCGAGCCCGCATCGGCGCTTCGTCTGCGAGGATCTCGCGCCGCTCGTGCGCGCATCGTGGCTGCGCGGCGTATCGGCCTTGCCGAATTCGTTCGCGCACGATGCATTCGTCGACGAATGCGCGGCGCTGACCGGCGTCGATCCGCTCGCGTTCCGGCTGCGCCATCTGCAGGATCTGCGCGCAACCGAACTGCTGCAGGCAGTGGCCGACCGCGCGGGCTGGACGCCGCGCGCGCCGCGCCCGACGAACGAACGCGACGCATCGCGGCTCGTGCATGGCCGCGGGATCGCGTATGCGCGCTACGTGCACAGCCGCTTCCCCGGTTTCGGCGCGGCATGGTCGGCGTGGATCGTCGATCTGAGCGTCGATCGCGTGTCGGGCGAGATTCGTATCGAGCGCGTGACGGTCGGTCAGGACACGGGCACGATGATCAACCCCGATGGCGTGCGCCACCAGATCCACGGCAACGTGATCCAGGTATTGAGTCGCACGCTGAAGGAACGCGTGCGGTTCGCGGACGGCAAGGTCGCGTCGCGCGAATGGGCGAGCTACCCGATCCTGACGTTCGCGGAAGTGCCGGACGTCGACGTCGTGCTGATGCCGCGGCAAGGCGAACCGCCGCTGGGTGCGGGCGAATCGGCATCGGTGCCGGGGCCGGCGGCGGTCGCGAACGCGCTGTTCGATGCCACCGGCGTACGGTTCTACGCCCCGCCGTTCACGCCGGAAACGGTGCGGGCCGCGCTGCGCGAAGCGGGCCGGCTGATGAGCGCGGAGGCGGCCCGCGCACCGGTCACCGCGGGCGCGACGTAGGGCGGCCCGCGCCGCGCGTCACCCGTCACGCGTCGCCGTCTTCTTCCATCATCTTGCGCAGCAGGAACTGCAGCGCGACCCGCTCGCCGGGATTGAGCGCGCCATACGTGCGTTCCGTCACCTGCCGCGCGAACGGCACCGTGCGGTCGATCAGCGCGAGGCCGGCCGCGGTTGCGCGCACGATCAGCTTGCGGCCGTCGTTCGGGTCGGGCAACACCTCGATCAGCGCGCGTGTCTTGAGCCGCTCGACGACGCCGCGAATCGTCGCCTGGTCGATCGCGGTCGCCTTGACGATGTCGTTCAGCGAACACGCCTGCCGCTCCTTGACCGCGCACAGCGTCACGAACTGCGCGGCCGTGAGATCCGAATCGGGAATCGCTTCCTGGAAAATCGAAACGTGCCGCTGATACGCGCGGCGCAGCAGATGCCCGACCTGGTCGTGAAAATCGTACGAATCCTTGGAAGACGCCATGAGAGTGCCGGCCCACGCCTGCATGCAAATGAAAGACAAGCAGTGTACACCCTCAAATCGGTGCGACCGGCGACCGGCCGGGCGCGTCATTGCGGTGCATCATGATTCGCGGCATCGCGTGCAAGTCGCGCGTGACGACCGCCCGATCGCGGCGATGCGTCCGACCATCGCATCGGTGCGCCGGCCGGGTCGAGCACCATCGCAACGCCTGCCGGACATGCGCTCGCGTGCTGCGGCAGATCTTCGTGCACACACTTCAATTTTGAGTGCATACGCACGAATTTCGTGCATGCCTCCCGCGATGAACCGACCTTTTCAGCGCACGCTCCATATCGAGCAAAACCCCTTTTCAAACACGGCCTTTTCTCATGCAAACGCTTGCTTTTCGGCGGCCATATCCATGCCTGTGCGCTTCGGTATTTTCTAGTGTGTACGCTACGTATTTGACGTGATATACAGACTCCAGTGCGCAGCGGAACGTCCGCTCGCGTCGATCGAGCCACCCATTCATCCGTCACACTCGAACAGGGGCAGTCCCATGTCTACCGCACACCCGAGCGCCGCCGTTTCCCCCGACGACGCGCTGCACGGCACTCTCTATCGCAAGGTCACGCTGCGCCTCATCACCCTCTTCTGCCTGTGTTACTTCGCGGCCTATCTCGACCGCATCAACATCGGGCTCGCGAAGCTCCAGATGCTCGACGCGCTGAAGTTCAGCGACACCGTGTACGGCCTCGGCGCCGGCCTGTTCTTCGCCGGCTACATCCTGTTCGAAGTCCCGAGCAATCTGGTGCTGCAACGCGTCGGCGCGAAGCTGTGGATCGCGCGGATCATGATCACGTGGGGTCTGCTGTCGGGTGCGACGATGTTCGTGCACACGCCGATGCAGTTCTATATCGTGCGCTTCCTGCTCGGCGCCGCCGAAGCCGGCTTCCTGCCGGGCGTGCTGCTGTACCTGACGCAGTGGTATCCCGATGCGCGCCGCGCGCGGATCGTCGCGCTGTTCATGGTCGGCCTGCCGCTGTCGAGCATGATCGGCAGTCCGATCTCCGGCTGGATCATGCGGGCGTTCGACGGCGCGCACGGGCTCGGCGGCTGGCAGTGGCTGTTCCTGCTCGAGGCGCTGCCGTCGGTGCTGCTCGGCTTCGCGGTGCTGCACTGGCTGCCCAACGGCATCGAATCCGCGCAATGGCTGAACGCCGACGAGAAGCGGGTGCTGCGCGCGAATCTCGACGCCGATCCGTCCGGCAACAAGAGCCACGCGCTCGGCAAGGCGTTCTCCGATCCGAAGGTGTGGGCGCTCGGCTTGATCGACCTGTGCGTGCTGCTCGGCCTGTATGCGGTGAGTTTCTGGCTGCCGACGATCCTGCGCGACACCGGCGTGAAGGACGCGTATCACATCGGCTGGCTGATGGTGATCCCGAACGCCGCCGCCGTGCTCGCCACGCTGTACTGCGGCGCGAGCTCCGACCGCGCGCGCGAGCGCCGCTGGCATATCGTCGTACCGTTCATGGTGTCGGCCGTCGCGCTGGCGATCGCGGCTTCGTCGTCGCACGGCACGCTCGGCACGGTGCTGCTGTTCTCGCTGATCAACGCCGGCGCCGCCGCCGCGATGCCGGTCGTGTGGGCGCTGCCGTCGACGTTCCTGAAGGGCTCGGCCGCCGCCGGCGGCATCGCGTTCGCATGCTCGATCGCGAACCTCGGCGGCTTCGGCAGCACCTATTTCATCGGCTGGCTGCGCGATACGTTCCATTCGCAAAGCGCGGGCTTGTATGGTTTTGCCGCATGCATGCTGGTCGGCTGCGCACTCGCGCTCGCCTACCCGGCCCGGCTCGTGAACCGCTGACGCCTCGCGCCGCGCGCGCGACGCTCCCTTTTTACAACCGCGTCGATCGCGCGGTCTGCTCCCACGCTCCCCACGTCCTCCCGCGCACGCCGCCATCCCGGCGCGTGCGCGCTGCCTGCCCCACGCCGCCGTGGTTCGCCGGTTTTTGCGCCGCACAGGCACGTCGATTGCGTCATCCCCGCGCCCGCCATCCGGCGGACAGCATCTTCCTTCCAACCGGCGCTGCGCTCCGCGCGGTTCTCTGCGCGGCGGTCCCGCATCGCAATGCAGGTTTCCTGAACGAGAGGACGACATGAAATCAATACGAACGATAGTGGCCCTGTGCTCGGTCATTTCCATGCTCACGGCATGCGGCGGCGGCGACGACGCCGGGACCGTACTCGGCATCTCGAAGCCGCAGGCGCGCTTCATCAACGCGGTGCCGGCCGGCCCGAACCTCGATTACTACCTGAATGCGAAGGTCGATCAGTCAGGTGTCGCCTACAAGGGCGTGACGCGCTATCACGACATCGATTCGGGCACGCAGACCGCGAGCTACGACGTGTCGGGCACGACCTCGACCGTCGCGTCTCAATCGTTCAGCGCGGCGAACGGTCACCATTACACGACGATCGCGCTGCCGAGCACGACGTCGCTGATCTCCGTCATCGACGACCCGTACGACAAGGGGCTGCTGTCGGACAAGGCGCGCGTGCGCAGCTTCAACGCATCGCCGAACGCGCAGAACGTCGACGTGTACGTCGTCGCGCCGGGCACCGACATCACGACGGTCAGCCCGACGATGGCGGGCGCGGCCTACCAGAACGCCGTCCCGGCCACGACACAGGATTCGGTCTACCTGAACGGCGGCACCTACCAGGTGGTCGTCACGACGGCCGGCAGCAAGTCGCCGATCCTCAAGACCGCACCGGTCAACATCGGCAACAACGCCGACTGGCTGCTGCTGACGATCCCGTCGGGCGGGGTCGGCGACGTAACGCCGAACGACATTCACGTGCTCGTCGCCCAGGGCAACGACGCCGATACGTCCGCGCAGGAACTCGGGCCGCAGTAAGGGCCGAAAACGATCGCGGCGGCCGGTGCGCTCGCATCGGCCGCCGCGTGTCGGTCAGCGGTATCAGTCGTCGGACCGTTCGAGGCAGATCACGTGCTCGGCGCGTGTGCCGTCGCCGTGCTCGATATCGACGTCGCCGACATGGCGCACACGCCAGCCCGGCCGCGTCGCGATCTGCGGCATGTTGCCGGACGGCCGGCTCTCGATCCCGCCGAGCCCTTCGTCGGGCGTGTCGATCGCCTCGTCGAGCGACGCGTTCGAATAGATCATGTTGTCCTGCAACTCCGACGCGCCGGTGCGCGCCTCCATGCCCTTGCCGTCGACGTCGACCGTGTTGTCGGTCATCGCCATGTTCGCGTTGTCGAGCGTGACGATCCGGCCGGCGGCCCGGCGCACCGGATCGCCGCTGTCGACCGCATGCGCGTCGACGTCGATCGCCGGCAGGCCGGTCGGCATCTTCCCGGCGACCGCTTCCGGCGTCAGCGGACGCCGCGCCACCTGCGCGGCCTGGGTCGCCGCGTCGGGCATATCGCCGGCCGCCGGTGTCTTCACCGGGCTTTTCTCGATCTGTTCCCGCTGCTTTTCCGGGGTAGGGTTCGATTCCGCGTTCTGCATCGCACCTCCTTGCCCGGCCGGCGGACGCCGGCGTCACGCCGTCGCCGCCGGGCCGGAAATCGCTACAACGGTCCTTGCAAATCTTTCATGCGCACGGCCGCGCACGCACGCCGTCCGGCGCGCGTGCCCGCCGGCACCGCACCCGCGCGGCGGACGACGCGCCGCCGCGCCGCCCGCCCGAC
>NZ_JAKWFH010000092.1:0-15610 GCF_029522185.1 Burkholderia sp. IO2
CCCGCGCGCGCACCTGCGCGACGAGGAATGCACTGGTGCGGCCCGGCAGGTCGGTGAAGACCGGTACGGATTGCGGCTGGACGGTGACGACGCCGACTTCCGGCGTTTGCGGCGGCGGTGCCGATTCCTTTTTCCCGCACGCGGCCAGGAAAACGGCAGCCGTTGCGGCAGTGATTAAGCGGTATGGAACCCGTTCGACGCGCATGGAGCGACCTCTCACAATTAGACGACCTTCAATGGGAATCACCAGATCTCCTCATGGCCCTGACACGCGGCGGACCTGCAGCTTCCGGCCCACCGCGGATGCGGACGCGTGTTGCGGGTGTGCGTTGCACCCTGCGGAGCGTTCGTGCGCCGAACTGCTTCCGAAAAAGAACGGCGAGCCTGCGGCCCCGGCGGGCTCGCGTTGCCGTGGGATCAGCCGGCCCGTTAGCGCGTGGGCCGGAATGCGGCGCCTGCGAATTCGATGAACGCGCGCGCGGCGGCCGGCAGACGCGCGGCACGCGCATGCGCGAGCTTCAGCGTGACGGGCGCGAGCGGGCGGACCGGGGCCACGCGCACGAGCGTGCCGGCCGCCAGATCCGCATCGACGAGATACGCGGGCAGCACCGCCGCGCCCATGCCGGCGACGGCCAGCCGCCGCGCCATCTCGAGATGGCCGACGCCCGTATTGCCGGACGCCGCACCGGATCGAATCGCGGCCGCCGGGTCGTCGTCGGCCGCGGGCAACTCCAGCCGCACGGCCGCGAGTTCCGGCCAGTCGCCCGACGCAGCGGCGCCGCCGTGCGCGGCGACGTAGCCCGGCGCCGCGACGCGCACGGTTTCGTATGCAGCCAGCGTATGCAACGCGTGCGCGCCGGACACCGGCATGCCATCCGTCAGAAACGCGACGTCGATGTCCTCGGCAGTCAGGTCGACGTGGGCATCGGTCAGCGTCACCGTCGGCCGCACGTCCGGAAACCGGTGCACGAAGCGATCGAGCAGCGCGCTCAACTGGCTGAGCCCGAACGCGACCGGCGCGGCCACGCGCAATACGCCTTCCGGCTTGCTGCCCATCGCGACGAAACGACCGTCGATCTCGTCGATCGCACCGAGAATCCGCTCGACGCGCGCGAGATACAGCTCGCCGATCTCCGTCAGCGACTGGTGGCTCGTGCTGCGTTGAAGCAGGCGCGCACCGAGGCGCGTCTCGAGCGCATCGACCAGCCGGCTCGCCATCGCCGTCGACACGCGCAGCCGCGTCGCGGCCCGGCGAAATCCGCCTTCCCTTGCCACCGTCACGAATGCCCGCATCGATTGAAGTTGGTCCATTTGTCCGGATTCCCCTGCGCGAACGACTGCCCGTCTGCCTGCACCCCGACGCCGCACCGCCACCCGCCCGCATCGGCCCGGCCAATGCGGCGGCGCCGACGCCGGCTCCGCCGGGTCGGTCGGCACGCTCGCGACGGGCACGAGCCAGCTTGCAACGGCCGCAAACCAGCCTCGGCAAGCCCGATGCACGATCATTCAGTAGCAGTCCTGATTCTTTTCCCGCGATGCGCGGCGACGACGCGCGCGGCAAGGCCGGCGGCGGCCGCGCATCACGCGGACGGTGTTGCCCGCATCATCCGGGCACGCTGAAACCGCATTTCCTTCAGCAGGTGCAATGGTAGGGAAACCGCCGGAAAATGGCTTGCCCGATCCTGCGATTGTTTTGCCTTAATTTCCGAATTTGTGCGCTGCACACGATGCCACGACGGGCGATGCGTGCGCCGACCATGCAGGTCCGGATGATCGGGCTAATTTCGGACAGGTTTAGGCAATCCGGCGCACGCAACTGGCCGTACGATGTGACCGCCGTGCGTGCAGCTCGACAGGGAATCGCCGCCGCGCGCATGGCATCGCTCACTCCGCCAACCGCTCACGCAACATGGAAATCGACGCTCGAACGCCACTGCACCCGCGCACCCCGCCGGATCACGACGCACGATCGCGAGCCGGCGCACCCGTCGCGGCCCGGCTGGCGACGCTGATCGCCGCCTATGCACCGCACGACGGCATGTTCGACCTTCCGCTGCGCGGCATGCGCATCGCGCGCGCTTCCGTGCCGCCGCCGCAATGGAACCACGGCGTGCACCACGCGTGCCTGAGCATCGTCGGGCAAGGCGCGAAGTCGATGCGGGTCGGCGACGATACCTACACGATCGACGAATCGCGGATGCTGGTCGCAACGGCCGACCTGCCGGTGACCGGCCGCGTGACGCGTGCGAGCCCGGCCGAGCCGTTCCTGTACGCGCAACTCGAACTCGATCCTGCGCGCATCGCGGCGCTCACGCCGGTCGTCTTCCCGCGCGGGCTGCCGAAAGCCGTCGACTGCCGCGCACTCGACACGCACGACGCGACGCCGGAAATCGTCGACGCCATCGCGCGACTGATGCAACTGATGGCGCAACCGGACGACCTCGACCTGATCGCGCCGCTGATCGTCGACGAAATCCTCATCCGGCTGCTGCGCGGCCCGTCGGGCGCGCGCGTCGCGCAGATCGGCGACGCCGGTTCGACGACCCAGCGCATCTCGCGCGCCGTCGCATGGATTCGCGATCACTACCTCGATCCGATGGTGGTCGACTCGCTCGCGCGGCAGGTGGAGATGAGCCCGTCGACGTTCCACCATCACTTCCGGGCGGTCACGTCGATGAGCCCGTTGCAATGCCAGAAGGTGCTGCGACTGCAGGAGGCGCGCCATCTGATGTGCCTGTCGGCGATGGATGCGCGGCAGGCGTGTCGCAGCGTCGGCTATGTGAGCGCGTCGCAGTTCAGCCGCGAATACGCACGGCTGTTCGGCGACGCGCCGGGCCGCGACGTCGCGAGGCTGCGCGGGGAAGCGGTGCCGCTGTCGCGCGTTGCACCATGAAGGAATATCGGGGGGCGACAAAGCGACTCGTCACCCACCCGATCGCAGGGGCGGTTAGACCCTCACGCGAGCGACGGCGGCGCTGCCACGCTGACGTCGACGCGTTTCGGCAGGATGCCGGCCTGGTAGAACACATCCGCGATGCGCTGCTGGTACGCGAGCGTGTCGCGGGTGACGGGCTCGACACCGAAGCGTGCGCGGCGAAACGCGAGCGCCACGGCCGGCTCCGGAATCCCCCAGAGCTTCGAGAATTCGGCCGCGCCCTGCGCGCGGTTCGCATCGAGCCAGCGCTGGACCGTCGTCAGTTCCGACACGACCGCGTCGAGCACGTCGGCATTGCGCTGCGCGTACGTGCGCGACGCGAAGTAGTAGCTGCGGTTCTCGACCAGCCCCGTGCCATCCGCGACGATGCGCGCGCCGAATGCCTGCTGGACCACCGCGAGAAACGGATCCCAGATGATCCACGCATCGACCGAGCGGTTCTCGAATGCCGCCCGCGCATCGGACGGCGACAGCCACACCGGCGTGACGTCGGCATAGCCGAGCTTCGCGGCCTGCAGCAGCCGGACCAGCAGGAAGTGCGTATTCGATCCCTTCACCAGCGCGATGCGCTTGCCGCGCAGGTCGGCAAAGGTCTTGACCGGCGAGTCCTTCGCGACGACCACCGCTTCGGTTGTCGGACCGGCCGGCGTCTGCGCGTAGTAGACAAGCGGCGCACCGGCCGCGAGCGCGAAGATCGGCGGCGCTTCGCCGACATCGCCAAAATCGATCGATCCCGCGTTCAGCGCCTCGAGTTGCGGTGGCCCCGACGGGAACTCGGTCCACGTGACGTTCACGCCGAGTGTCGCGAGCTTGCCTTGCAGCGTGCCGCGTGCCTTCAGCAGGCTGAGCGGCCCTTTCTGATAACCGATGCGCAACGTACGCGTGCCGGCCGCGCCGGCCAGCGCAAGACCCGGGTGGGCGGCGGCGCCTGCCGCGAGTGCCAGGCCGGCATGAAGCAGCCGGCGGCGGATACTGGAGTGTCGATCTGCCATGTCGTTTCGGGTTCGATGAAGGAGGCGCGGCCGGAGCGCGCGCATGCGATGAAGCAGGTCGAACCGATTCTAAAAGGGGGCCGCTGCGCGCCGAACCAACGATGTTCGATATCGAAAGCAAGCGTTTTCATAAGGGCAATGCCGATGGCACGGGCATCGTTGTCAGGAACGATCGGCGCACATGCGTTCGTCACCCGCCTTTAATGCAGGACTACCAATTATTTTCATCGAACAGAGAGACAGTGCGCGGTACTCACGTACCGACCATGCGTGAATCAGTTCAGGAATGACGGGCGGCGCAACAGGCGTTCAACGCGGCCTCGTCGGCGGCCAGCATCTCCGGCACGCATTCCCGCAGGAAATCGACGAACGTGCGGATCTTCGCATCGAGATACTGACGCGACGCATACAACGTATAGACCGTCAGCTTCTGCAACCGGTAATCGGGCAGCACGCGCACCAGCGCACCGCTCGCGAGCGCGGGCAGCGCAGCCGACATCGGCAGCGAGCCGATCCCGAGCCCCGCGCGCAGCGCGGCGCCGAGCGCATCGGCGATGTTCACCTGGAAATCCGGCAGCGACAGCTCGAACGTTTCTCGACCGTTCGGACCGTCGAGATGCCAGCGGTCGCGCGGAAAGAGCGGCGTGACGATCTGCAGGCACGCGTGCCCGGCGAGGTCGCTCACCGTGCGCGGCGTACCGCGCGCCTTCAGATACGCAGGCGACGCGCACAGCACGCTGCCCACGTCGCCGAGCCGCTGCGATACCAGCCCGGAATCGGGCAGCTCCGTCGTGCTCAATTGGAGCGATACGTCGTAGCCTTCGTCGATGATGTCGGGCACGTGCTGCGACAGCGTCAGCTCGACCGCGACCGACGGATAGCGTTCGCGGTAGCGCACGACCGCGGGCACCACGTAGGACTGGCCGAAACTCGTCGTCGCGTGCACGTGCAGCCGCCCGGACGGCTTCGCCTGTGCATCGGCGGCCTCGGCTTCCGCTTCGTCGATATAGCCGAGGATGCGCTGGCAGCGGTCGAGATAGCGCTGCCCGGCGTCGGTCAGCGCGATGCGGCGCGTGCTGCGGTTGAGCAGGCGCGTGCGCAGATGCGTTTCGAGTTGCGCGACCGAGCGCGATGCGTAGGCCGTCGTGATGTCCAGACGTTGGGCCGCGCTCGTGAAGCTGCCCTCCTCCGCGACCCGGACGAAAATGCGCATCATCTGTAACGTATCCATCGACCTGTCCCCGGGATTGTCACGTCGCACCGCCGTGCCGACAGGGTGCCGGCGGCGCCGGCACACGCCGGTCTGGCGCGAATTGTGCGGAACAGTACAGCAGCGTTGCAGACGTGTCCAGTTCGCCGTACGCGGCGTGATCCGGATGCCGAATCGTGCTGCCGAGCAGCCCGCCGCGCGGGATCCGGGCCGGGCGCACATACGTATCGAACGTACCGACAGGCCGACAGCATCGGGCCGGCAAAAACTACCCGTCGACCGGCATGCCGCCGGCCCGTCGATCGACGCCCTTCGCGCCTCGCGCGTTACGCGGCGCCCGCCGCATCGAACGGATTGCGCAATACGATCGTGTCGTCGCGCTCCGCGCCGGTCGTGATCATCGAAACCGGCGCGCCCGCCACGGTTTCGATGCGCGCGATGAAATCTCGCGCCGCGCGCGGCAGCGCCGCTCGCTCGCGTACGCCCTTCACGGAGCCTTGCCAGCCGTCGAATCGTTCATAGACCGGCTTCGCGCGCGACTGCGCATCGAGGCTCGCGGGCAAATGGTCGACGCGCGCGCCGTCGAATTCGTATCCGACGCACAGCTCGATCGACTCGAAGCCGTCGAGCACGTCGAGCTTGGTGAGCGCGAGCGAATCGATGCCCGAGATCCTGACGGCCTGGCGCAGTTGCGCGGCATCGAGCCATCCACAGCGCCGCGGCCGGCCGGTGTTGACGCCGAATTCCTGTCCACGCGCGCGCAGCGTTTCGCCGGTGGCGTCGGTCAATTCGGTGAGGAACGGGCCACCGCCGACCCGCGTCGCATACGCCTTCGTGACACCCAGCACGTGGCCGAGCTTCGCCGCACCGAGCCCGGTGCCGGCCGCCGCGGCCGATGCCACGGTGCCCGACGACGTCACGAACGGGTACGTGCCCCAGTCGATGTCCAGCATCACGGCCTGCGAGCCTTCGAACAGAATGCGCTCGCCGCGATCGGTCGCGTCGTTGAGGTCGGCCCAGACCGGACGCACGAACGGCAGGATCTTCGGTGCGAGCGCAACCAGCGTCGCCAGCATCGCGTCGCGATCGTACGCGTCGAGCCCCAGGCCGCGGAACCATGCATTGTGATGGTCGACGAGCACGTCGAGCCTGGCCGCGAGCCCGCCCGGTTCCGCGAGATCGCCGACACGCAGCCCGCGACGGCCGACCTTGTCCTCGTAGGCCGGCCCGATGCCGCGCAGCGTGGTGCCGATGGGCTCGCGGCGCAACCGCTCCTGCGCCTCGTCGATCGCGCGGTGAATCGGCAGTACCAGCGTCGCGTTCTCGGCGATCGACAGGTTGTCCGGCGTCACCGACAACCCGAGCTCGGCCATCCGCCCGATTTCCGCGAGCAGCGCTTCGGGGTCGAGCGCCACCCCGTTGCCGATCACGCCGCGCTTGCCGCGCACGATGCCGCTCGGCAGCAGCGCGAGCTTGTACGTGTTGCCGCCGACGACCAGCGTGTGGCCCGCGTTGTGCCCGCCGTTGTAGCGTGCGACGAGATCGGCCTGTGCCGCCAGCCAGTCCACGACGCGCCCCTTGCCTTCGTCACCCCATTGGGCGCCCACGACCACCACGTTCGGCATGCTCCGTACTCCATGTGAGAAATTCAGACACTCGTTCGGCCGCATGGGCCGTTTGTATGCCATATTGACGGAGCTGGATCACCCGATCAAACGATTAAACCTGAACCATCGTGTGATGAAATCTCACACGAAACGATGCCATGGCCCGACGTCTCCCTCCGTTGAATTCGCTGCGCGCGTTCGAAGCCGCCGCGCGCCTCGGCAGCTTCACGCTGGCCGCCGACGAGCTGTGCGTGACGCACGGCGCGATCAGCCGGCACGTGCAGCAACTGGAAGCGTGGCTCGGGCGGTCGCTGTTCGAACGCCACAACCGGCGCGTGGAACTGACCGCGGCCGGGCGCGCGTACCTCGCCGAGGTCGGCGCCTCGTTCGACCGGATCGCGCTCGCCACCGCGCAGCACTTCGGCCACGCGCAGCAGCGCGTGTTGCGCGTCAGCGCGCCCGCGACGTTCTCGCTGCGCTGGCTCGTCCCGAAGCTGTCGTCGTTCCAGGTCGCGCATCCGGCCATCGAGGTGCGGCTGTCGACGTCGAACGAGCCGATCGAAAAGCTGCGCGACAAGGTCGACCTGATCGTGCGCGGCGGCCCGCAGGCCATCGACGGGTACGTCGCGGAGGAATTCCTGTCCGAAGTCCGGCTGCCGGTGTGTGCGCCGAAGTTGCTGGAGGGCCGGTCGCTGGATACGCCTGCCGATCTCGCCAGCTTCACGTTGCTGCACGCGGCGACCTATCCGGGCATGTGGCCGGAATGGCTCGCGGCGGCCGGGCATCCGAATCTCGTCCCGCGACACTCGCTCACGCTCGAGCATTTCTACCTGACGCTGCAAGGCGCGCTCGACGGGCTCGGCGTCGCGATGGGGCCGATCGCGCTCGTCGCCGACGACATCGCCGAAGGCCGGCTCGTGCAGCCGTTCAGCGAACCGGCGCTGCCGCCGTGGCGCTATTTCACGTATGTGGCATCCGCGCGGGCGGACGACGACGCCGTACGTGCGTTCAAGGACTGGTTGAAGGTGACGGGAAGCGCGACTGCATCGGGCGGGCGGGATTGACGCTTCGGCATGCCAGCCGCGCGCCTTCAAATAATGAAGGATTCCGAATCAAATGAGGTGAATGTCCGGAACGTGTTCGCCTGTGCGCATCGCTTGATCGCAATGCAAACGGCAAGCCGCGGATCGAACCGTGGCTTGCCGCCGGACCTCGCTTACTGGCTTGCTGCGGCGCCGGCCTTCTTCTCCGCGTTCTGCAGGTTCTGCGGATAGTTCGGATCATTGGCCGCCGGCTTGTAACCGGCGTCTTCGAGTTTCTTCAGCTCGGCGGTGTTCTTCGCACGCGCGGCCTTGCGTTCGGCTTTGCGTTTGGCCCGGGCCGCCTTGCGCGCTTCGCTCTTCGCGGCCTTTGCGTCCTGTGCAGCCGCCGCAGCCGGTGCGCTGGCGGCGTCGGTCTGCGCGAACGCCGGAACGGCCGAGCCGAACAGGAAAGCGGCTGCCGTAGCAGCCAGCGTGAGTTTTCTGATCTGGATTCGCATCGCTGAACTCTCTTTTTTGATGACCATCACGGTTTGAAAAACCATCGAGATACCGCCCCTGCCCTGACCGGTCGTCATGTCGCGATCAGGACCTGTGCATCATAACCGTGTCGCAAAAAATGTGGCGCCATCGTGCGACGGCATTGGGGATACACGTATGGGAGACGACGTGGCTCGTGCGTTCGATGACGGGCGCAGTCGTACCGGACACGACGCGCGGCGTCGATGGCTGTTTCATGGGTGGTGATATCGATACGCTCATGCCCGACGTGATGATCGTCGCGCTCGCACGATCACCGCAGCAACAGTCGGTCCGTGCGTTACGTCGTCGTTCGATGTAGCTCGAGCGACGGTTCCTCCCATAAACGACCACGATTCGGTTCTTTGGCGATCGAGACGGTTACGTTGCGCCGTTGCGGTGTTCGGTCATTGATTCGGCAGGTTTCGCGACACTGTGATGCCGAAGGTTACCCGTGGACGACCGGCAGGTCTGACGAAAAAGGTGAGTGCCGTGCGAGCGGTGAAAACGCCGGCCTGGTCGGTCTCACGGATGTGCTGAACCCGGCATGAGGGGCAACGCTCGTCTGATGGATGCGCACATCACCGTGAACACATGCTCGTCCCCGTGACGATACTTGCCGACGCACCAGGCATCACACATGGACGCCACCCGTTGTTGTTTGCTCCCATCGACGGTTCCCTATCTGAACGAAGCTGCTACCTGCACAGCTTGCTTATACCTGTGCTCCACCTGATCGGTGAGCTTTTACGGGATCCAGCGTTTTTGAAAAGGTGAGGATGTTCGGGAGCATCGGCAGAATCGGGTGCGGTGAGCGTCGGATCCGGCGACATCTTCACGTTGCCTCGCAGCGATGTCGATGAATGCCTGAATGCCGTCAAGATCGGCGCGGCGGTCCGGCCCTCTGTGCGGTGGCCTTTCGGCATGAGGTTGCTTTCGGGCCGTTGTACGAATTTCTCGTTGCCGGTGACGGGCACAGCATGACGACTCCCGATCGTGGCTACAAAGGTAGAAAAACGGACGGGACATGAGGATGGAAAACAGCCCGGCGCGGATACCTGCTTGCACAGTCCACAGGCTAAATTTGGCGAGCAGCGTCACCGGCGATCGGCAAAAACTTGTCCACAGACGAGGCAGCGCGAGTACAAAAAACCACTCGCCGGCAGCCCGGGATGATTTCGAACTGCTGTGGAGGAAACCGACGGGATCCGTTCCGCTGGTCAATCACAGGCATCGCAGGGGCCGCGAGCCACGTTTCTGCGTCCCATAAACGGGAACCTCTACTCCGAATCCGGGGATTTCCTCCCATAAGTTTCTACGTTTCGGTGTTTGTGAGTGGGCACTCACCTCTTCGGGATACCTTGTCAGGCTTGGAGCCATCAGAAACCAGTGTGGGCAGACAGGGCGGAGTCGGCCTGAATCGAGAGATCCGGGGCTTCGTCTCCCACAGATGACTCCCATTGGTAGCGGTTTATGGGGTTCGTCTTTCTGTGCAAGCACACGTGTGTTTACATCTTTGGTAAACCACGTTTACTTCTTTAACTACTTTTAGACGGCTCACAGCCTTATCTGGCAAGGCTTTGAGCGGTGTTCGGTACCCATTTATGGGAGCACAGGTGGAAGGGCTTGGGGTTTCAGGTCTGTGGATTTGGGGTTTGGGGTACCACGCTGTGGGGAATCAGGGTTGTGGATATGGGGCGAGCGTATCCGGTTATGGGAAATCGGCCGGAAATTGCGTTAGGTAGTCGTCTATGGGAACGCATGAAGGTAGCCTTTTATGGGCGACTTTTCTCGATCGGAAGTTCGTTGCGTGCACAGTGATTTTCTTTGGGTAGCCGGTTATGGGGAATCAAGAAGGTAGCCGGTTATGGGAGCCGGACTGAATCGATTCGTTGTCCTTTCCCTCGCGCACCCCGTAGCGCTTTCCCATAGACAGGACCGGTGTCATCGACAGGTTACCTTTTATGGGGAAAGCGAATGGTTGCCGTTTATGGGCGCGATTTCTACGCTCGGGACGGCAAGCAATACGTTTGACGGTGCTGACAGGTACCCTCCTATGGGAATCGACGAAGGTAGCAAGTTATGGGAGAAAACGGCGGTTGTGCTGCAAGGCACCACGAATCCTCCCGACCATCCCGATTCCGCGCGTTTGCCCCCATGGATGGGTACCTTCGTGGTGGCAAATCTTGTGCCGGGTTTGCGTGGTCGCCCAGGAAAGGTAGCGGCTTTTGGGAGGCCTTTTTGGCAAAAGGTAGACGGATATGGGGCCTCGCGCAAATCGATGAACCAGAATTTTTCCTTTCATATCTGATGGTTAGCTCAGATAGTGAAAGTGATGCTGGAGCACGGACGTTGCTCCGCCGCGCGAAAAGGTATAAAGTCCGCTCTCAATAAGGCAACCTTACCCGGACACCACGATGCCGCGCAAGCCCGCAAGCAAAGGCTCAGACAAACAGGTTTCGCTGTTTCAGACACCCGAGCCTCCCGACCTGTTGCGCAAGGCGGTCCAGGCGATTCATATCGCACCGAAGTCCGGAAAGATCGGTCTGCAGCAGCGCAAGATGTTCAGCTCGCTGATCAAGAACGCGCTTCGGCAGGAGGCGTTCGAACCCGGCCGGACGAGCTTCTCGATCTCGATAGCGTCGCTGTCGCACGAGAGCGGGTTGAACAGCAACAACACGAAGTACGTGAAGGACACGGTCAACTCGTTGATCAGTACCGTCGTCAACTGGGACTACCTGGCCGCGGACCGTTCGACGGTCTGGAAGGCGTCGGGCCTGCTCGCCGGCGCGGAGCTCGAACAATCGGTGCTGAAGTACAGCTTCTCCGACCAGATTCGCAGCGAACTGCTCAATCCCGAAATCTACGCGCTGATCGATATGCGGATCGCTCGCGAGTTCCGGCGATCGCATTCGCTCGCGCTGTGGGAAAACACGGTGCGCTACGAAGGAATCGGCATCACCGCGAAGATTCCGTTGCCGAAATTCCGTGACCTCATCCTCGGCCAGGACAAGGCGTCGCAGTCGTACAAGGAATACAAGCTGTTCAAGAGCAAGGTGCTGGTGCCGTGCATCCAGGAGGTGAACGAAGTATCGGACCACACGCTCGAGCTGATCGAACACAAATCCGGCCGCAGCGTGGAAGCCGTGCAGTTCAAGGTGACGCGCAAGCAGAGCACCGATACGGTCGAGGACGGCGACGTCAAGAACGAAGCGCTGGTCGAGGAAGTCGCGAAGTTCGGCATTCCGCGCTCGGAAGCGCGCCGGTTGATCACGCAATACGGCGTGCAGCGCATCAAGGCGGCGATTGCCTATACGCTCAATCGGACTACGAAGAAGAATGCGACGCCGGTCGACAACGTCGCCGCGTATTTCCGCAAGGCGCTGACGCACGGCTACACGCTGGCCGACGGTCAGGGCACCGAAACGGCCGCACCGGCGAAGGAATCCGCGCAGAGCAAGCAGGAGCAGATCCGCGACAAGTATCTGGCGGCGAAGGTCGAGGAAGCCGGCGCGTATTTCCGCGAGTTGGAGATCGACGACCAGACCAAGCTGATCGAGCGCTACAACGAGACGGTGGCGGGGTCGAAGGACCTGACGCTGTCGCCGAAGAAGAAGGCGAGCAAGCTCGCGCAGACGAGCTTCTTCCGATGGCTGGCGCTCGATACCTGGGGCGAGCCGACCTCGGACGACCTGCTGGAATTCCTGCTGAAAAGCAGCCTCGCAGGCAACTGAACGCGGCCTCGCCGTCGTGCGCGCCGTGCGCCGAACCGTGTTGCGGTCCGGGTTCGCGGCGCAGTGCGAAGACGAGGCCTTTCGTCGGTGGCGCGTTACTTTGACGTGGCCGTCGCCAGATCCGCCACGTACGCGTCGATGACGGTCTTGAGCTTGTCGGCAAGCGCTTCCTGGTGGGATGCGTCGACGCCCTTGAGTTGCAGATCCAGACGCCCGTCCGGATACGTCTTCAACTGGCCGATCGCGCGCGATTCGAGCGCGAAGTCGTGACGAACGCTGTAGCGCGTGCGTCCGGCCTTCTTGGTGCCGTCGCTCTGCGCACGCAGGAAATTCTCGAGATCGCGGACGGATTTTTTCCGGTCGATCACGGCCGTCAGCAGCCGGTCGGCCGTCGGCTCGCCCAGGCGTTCATAGATCAGTTTGAGGAAGTACGCCGCCTGCAGACCGACGACGTCGTTCGCACTGGCCATCCGCTCCAGCAGCGTGTTCGGCAGCGCGTTGAGCGACAGCGTCTTGCTGATCGAGGCCTTGTCCTTGCCGATTTTTTCCGCCAGCGTGTTCTGGTCGGAAAAGACCTTCTCGTCGAGGAGACGTTTCCACGCAACCGCATCGTCGAAGATCGTCTGGCGTTCGTGGTCGTGGTTCGCGCGATACGCGATCGTATAGAGCTGCTCGGGCGTGTGATCCGTGCGGAACGTCGCATTGATCGTCTCGTCGCCGTTGATGCTCGTCGCACGCAGCCGGCGTTGCCCGTCGATCACGACGAGCTTGCCGGGAAACTCGGGGAGTCGCGTGACCTTGATCGGCTCGATCTGCCCTTCCCGTTTCAACGTCAGTGCGAGCTCGTGCAGGCTCGATTCCGAGTAGAACACGCGCGGATTGAACGGGTTCGGGATGCAGTCCTTGACCAGCACCTTCTGCGGCGCGCCAAGATCGGCCGTACCGGCGGGCGTGGCGGCGGCCGGCGCACTGGCGGGCGTCGCTTCGACGACCGCAGCCGGTGCGGCCGTCGGCTCGGGCAGCCGCGTTTCGAGCGCCGCATTTTCCTGCGCGAGTCCGCGCAACAGGCCGGCCGCGAGATGCAGGTTGCCGGTCGGTTTCTTGTCTTTCGAGGTGTCCTTAGCCATGGGCGGCTCCGGTAGCGCGCGTCGACGCGATGTATTGGGCCATTTCCGTGACCAGCCTTTCGATTTCCGCGCGGGCTTCCTTCAGGCCCTTCAGGTATCGATTGTGGTGATGGATCGTGGTGCCGAGCGCGAACGTCTGACGATAGACCTCGCGTTGCGCGATCTGGCTGTCGAGCAGATGCTCCCCTATTTCTTCAGCCCTTAGAATTTTTAAAATTTCTTCACGCATTTTAGTTTTTCCATTGACGCTATTCAGCATCAATGCGGAAGAAAGTTGAGGATTTCGAACGGCGCGCATCGACTCGATCATGCGGATCATCGCGACGGTGCTGTACAAGTCGGCCGGCGAAGGCGAAAGCGGCACCAGGCAGAAGTCGGCTACTTCGAGGACGGATGCAATACGCGGATCTTCCAGGTTGCCGGGGCAGTCGACGACGATCACGTCGAAGTTCGCGTCCTGCTTCTTGATCTCACCGCCGATACCGCGGCCCGCGGGAGCCAGCGAAAGGACCGTCATCGGCAGCGTGTTCTCGCCGCTCGTGACCCAACGGACGGAAGTGCCTTGAGGGTCGGCATCGATCAACGCGACCTTGTTACCGCCGGCTTCGAAGGCAGCCGCGATGTTGACGGAAATGGTTGTCTTTCCAGTCCCACCTTTTTGATTACTGACGGCGATCTTGAAAGCCATTAAATTCCTCCACGGAGTTTTTCGTAATATATGCAGTTATTAACGGAATGTCCAGAAAAGCGTTCGAAGCAGAGGATATTTTGTTGATCGTTGTGGTTGTTACGTGACAAGTGGGCCGAATGGCTAAGGCGTTACTCGTACTTATTGATCCAAGAAAAACGAGCCAGTCGCTCATGTTTGTAAAATCGAACGACAAGCACGAGCCAGTTCGCCGTCTTCGGCAACGATCGCGAAACTTTATCTCAGAGAGTTGATGTCTCGTCGTGCTTCAGTCTGAGACGAAATTTGATACAAATCCGGAGCGCTGAGATCCTCCGGTAGCGAGGAAGAGCCGGTTGTCACGTGACAAGTCGCCGGGCATCGATTCCACTGAATGCTACGTCGCGCGAAAGTTTTCGATTGCGACCTGGAGCGCGGGGTAATCGCTTCACTGTAATTACCGCTGCACGGGCGCTGAATCGCGGACGCCTACCTGGCAAGATGAGTTGTCACGTGACAAACAATCCCAAGGTGCTGTCTCGGATAGGGGATTTGTGGTCAGTTAAGAATAGTTGTTGCTGGTCGACGCTCGCGGCGTGGAGGCATATTGTCGGGGAAACGCACGAAGTTGATAGTTTTCGCCGAGGTGGTTTGTCCGCGTGTCCATCGGTGAGTTGTCACGTGACAACAGGACGCGATGCCGGGAAGTTCAAGCGATGGCGACTCTATGGCGAGGAGCGCCCCGTTGCTGTCGCAAAGAAACGGCTTGGGGCTGCGAAGGCCTTGGCACGATCGGTTGCGCGGCCAAATTCCTACCGGCGTGCGGACCCTCAAGGGCTGACGCAATGCTGTCGAGCTCTGTCGCAAAGGCTGCATGGGGCTGTCATGATATGTCCCCATTTATAGGGGCGCGACCCTGCGTTTCCACGCGTGCCGGCCGATAGGGTAGGTTGCTTCGTGGCCGCCAGCCGGTGCTTGCGCTGGCGGACTGTTGATGCCGGAGATAGCCGCAGGTATGAACTGCTACTGGCGCTGAATCATACGTCAGAGGCATGTAACAACCCAAACGGGTCGGATCGTGAAACATTTCCCGAAAATAAGCACTCGCCGGAAATCCTTGTCGGGCAATGGTTTGCGCCATATTCTTCATGCTGTTTCACGCAAAACGGATGCTGCACCCTCGGGAAATAGGGGCGTATGAGTTTTCAACGCCCGGGCATTGAAGATTGATACGGCTGCGGCCAGATTTGTTTTGATTGATATGTGATTTGTTGTTTTTGATACGTTTCGGCTGATTCTTCGCGGGATCCGCCGATGAGCCGGGAGGATCGGTGCGCTACCATTGAATCCCCTTGAGCCTCCAATCGAGTACGGGGCGCACCGATATTTAGCGCCAGTTGTCACGTGACAACGCACACGTCGGTCGCGCGATTCATGGAATGGTGGGGTTCGGAGTAGATAGGAGTTGACGCCGGGCATTCGTGGGCCGGTAATCGCAGCGCGACCGATACAACGCAGTCTTCAGAAGAGAGCGCGGCTACGATCCGCTCAGAGAGCGTCGGTTCAGGGCGATTATCTGTAGCCGGATGTGAGATCCGAGCGTGGGATGCGGCCGCTCGACACGCGTCGGCTGCGGTTTGACGTTCAACAGCGACTGAGTAACCGTCTTCCGAGTCAAGCCCGATGAAGTGAATCGTCCCAAGGCGTGTTGGTTTTGACCATGGCATTGAGCATGGTTAGGAGCTTGCGCATGCAGGCAACAAGCGCGACCTTGGACAG
>NZ_JAKWFH010000093.1:0-15408 GCF_029522185.1 Burkholderia sp. IO2
CGGATGGCCGCGTCGTCGGGGCCGGCGCGCGGGCGGCCGGCCTGGCGCGGGTCGAGGTCGGCGGTGGCCGCCGCCGCGCGTGCCGCCTGCCACGGCAGGCCCGATGCCGCGAGCAGCGCGGCCGTGATGAACTGGCGTCGATCGGTCATCGTGCGGCACCCCGCAAGTCGGAAGCGGCGCGCATCACAGCACCCGCGACAGGAACGCGCGGGTGCGCGGATGCGACGGCGCATCGAGCACGGCGGCGGGCGGCCCGGCCTCGACGATGCGCCCGCGTTCCATGAACAGCACGTTGTCCGCCACTTCGCGCGCGAAGCCGATTTCGTGCGTGACGATCACGAGCGTCGTGCCCGAGCGCGCGAGTTCCTTGATCACGTCGAGCACTTCGTTCACGAGTTCGGGATCGAGCGCCGACGTCGGCTCGTCGAACAGCAGCACCTTCGGCCGCAATGCGAGCGCCCGCGCGATCGCGACACGTTGCTGCTGGCCGCCGGACAACTGGCGCGGGTACGCATCGGCCTTATCCGCGAGGCCGACGCGCGCGAGCAGCGCGCGTGCGCTGTGCTCGGCTGCATCGCGCGTCACGCCGGCGACGGCGACCGGCGCTTCGATGAGGTTCTCGAGCACCGTCAGGTGCGGGAACAGGTTGAAGTTCTGGAACACCATGCCGACGGCCGTGCGCCGCTTCAGCACGTCGCGCTCCTTCAGCTCGTGCAGCACGTCGCCGTCGCGGCGATAGCCAATCAGCTCGCCGTCGATGTCGATGAAGCCGTCGTCGACGCGTTCGAGATGGTTGATCGTGCGCAGCAGCGTCGACTTGCCGGAGCCGGACGGCCCGACGATCACGGTCACGCTGCCGCGCGGCGCGACGAACGACACGTTGTCGAGCACGCGCTGCATGCCGAACTGCTTCGACACGCCATGCACGGCCACTTCGCCGCCGGTGCGCGACACGGCGGCCGCGGTATCGGTGCGCGTGTCGTCTGCGGCCTGCGCATTCGACGCCGCACGGCGTGACGCGACACGCCGCCACAGCCCGCCGAGGCGCGCAAGCGCGAACGTGACCACCGACGGCGGCGGATTGCGCAGCGCGCCGCGTGCATAGTGCCGCTCGACCTGCACCTGGATCGCGGACAGCACGGTCAGGATGATCAGGTACCAGACGGTCGCGACCATCAGCAGCGGAATCACTTCGAGGTTGCGGCGATAGATCACCTGCACCGTGTAGAACAGTTCGGGCATCGCGAGCACGTACACCATCGACGTGCCTTTCGCGAGCGAGATCAGGTCGTTGAATGCGGTCGGCAGGATCGCGCGCATCGCCTGCGGCAGCACGATCCGCGACGTCTGGCGGCCGCGCGGCAGCCCGAGCGCGGCGGCGGCTTCGAGCTGTCCCTGGTCGACCGCGAGAATGCCGCCGCGGATCACCTCCGCGGAAAACGCCGCGTGGTTCAGCGTGAGGCCGAGCACGGCCGCGAGGAACGGGCTGATGAGGTCGGTGGTCGGCGTGTCGAACCACACGATGTCGGTGAACGGCACGCCGAGCCGCACGTGCTCGTACAGGTAGCCGAGGTTGTTCAGGATCAGCAGCAGCACGATCAGCGGAATCGAGCGGAACAGCCACACGAAGGTCCATGCGCTGGCGGACAGCAGGCGCGAGCGCGACAACCGGGCCAGCGCGACGAACGCGCCGAGCACGAAGCCGAACACCGCGCCGAGCAGCGTCAGCACCAGCGTGCGCGCGAGCCCCGACAGCACCGGCGGCGACAGGAACCATTCGGCGAACACCGGCCAGCCCCATTGCGGGTTGCCGAGGAGCGAATACAGCGTGAGCGCGATCAGCACGAGCGCGAGCACGGTGCCGGCCGTGCGCGACCGGTGGCGCGCGGGCACGATCCGCAAACGCGTGCCGGCCTCGCGTGCGTCGGGGGAAGAGAGCGGCGGCAGCGCGCCGCCGAGGTGGGTCGTGTCGCTCATGTCGTTGGAATCCTCGAATCGATCGATCGGCGGACGCGCCGCCGTGCATGGGCGGCGCGGCGGCGTCAGGCGTGCGCTTCGGCGGCCGTTTCCTGGGCGGCGTCGGGCGTCGCGTAGCGGCTCGCCTTGCGCGGCAGACCGAGGTGGTCGCGCAGCGTGGCGCCGGGCAGGTCGCGGCTGTAGCGGCCGCGCGCCTCGAGCACCGGAATCACGAGTTCGATGAAATCGTCGACGCCCTGCGCCTGGACCGGAAAACCGAGGATGAAGCCGTCGCCGGCGCCTGCGTCGTGCCAGCGGATCAGTTCGTCGGCGACGTGTTCGGCCGTGCCGATGAAGTTCGGCCGCGGCGTCGCGACCGCGAGCGCGGTTTCGCGCAGCGACAGGCCCTTGCGTTTCGCATCGGCCTTGATGCGGTCGGTGGTCGAGCGGAAGCTGTTGCGGCCGAGCTCGCCGAGTTCCGGGAACGGCGCATCGAGCGCGTACTGCGTGAAATCGTGGTGATCGAAATAGCGGCCGAGGTACGCGAGCGCCTCGTCGATCGTCAGCAGGTCGCGGATCGCCTGGTATTTGTCTTCAGCTTCGGCGGCCGTGCGGCCGACGATCGGCCCGACGCCCGGGAAGATCTTCACGTCGCCGGCCTGCCGCCCGTGCTCGATCGCGCTCTGTTTCACGCGCTGCGTGAACGCGGCCGTTTCCTCGATCGACGGCGAATGCGTGAACACGGCGTCCGCGTATTTGCCCGCGAGGCCGATGCCGGTGTCGGACGAGCCGGCCTGGAAGATCACCGGCTGCCCCTGCGGCGAGCGCTGGATGTTCAGCGGGCCCGCAACCTGGAAAAAGCGGCCCTGGTGATCGAGCGTATGCAGCTTGTCGCGATCGAAGAAGCGGCCGGTCGCGCGGTCGCGCACGAATGCATCGTCGTCCCAGCTGTCCCACAGGCCCTGCACGACCTCGAGGTATTCGTCGGCGATCTCGTAGCGCAGTTCGTGATCCGGGTGCGTCTTGCCGAAATTCTTCGCGGTGCCTTCGAGCGGCGTCGTCACGACGTTCCAGCCCGCGCGTCCGCCACTGATCGCGTCGAGCGACGCGAGCTGGCGCGCGACCGTGAACGGCTCGCTGTACGACGTCGAGATCGTGCCCGCGAGCCCGATCTTCTTCGTCGCGACCGCGAGCGCCGACAGCACCGTCAGCGGCTCGAAGCGGTTCAGGAAGTGCGGGATCGACTTCTCGTTGATGTAGAGGCCGTCCGCGACGAACGCAAAGGTGATGCCGGCGGCTTCCGCCTTGCGCGCGACGCCGATCATGAAGTCGAGGTTGATGCTGGCGTCGGGCGGGTTGCTCGGATGCCGCCACGCGTTCATGTGGCTGCCTGCGCCTTGCAGCATCAGGCCGAAGGGAATCGATCGTCGGGTCGTCATGATGGGAATGTCACGCGTTCTGGTCAGGGGAGAGGGAGCGATCGGCCGCGAGGGCCGCTTGCAACGGCGTGGTGGACAGCGCGCCGCCGAGCCATTCGGCAGACGCGAGCCGCGCCGCGTAGTCGGAGACCGGCGAATCGATCACGAACGCATCGACGTCGAGCCGCCGGCTCAGCGCGTCGAGCGCGCGGTGCACGCCCTCGGGCGTATCGGCCAGCACCGTCGGGCGCAGCTCGTCGATCCGGTAGTCGGACGCGCCGCTTTGCCGCGCGAATTCCGCAGCCGCTTGCGCGCTGCCGAGATTGAAGCTCTGGCCGCCCGCGAACTGCAGCTTGAAGATCTTCAGCGGCCCGATCAGTTGTTCGGCCTCGTCGCGCGTCGGCGCGGCGACCGCGTACAGCGCGACGAGCGGCTTCTCGCCGCCCGCGCCGCGGTACGCGTCGAGCGAGCGTTCGAGATTCGCGTCGTCGCCGTTGAAATGGCCCGCGTAGCAGAAGCGCCAGCCTTGGCGCGCGGCGAGCGCGCCGCTGTCCGGCGAGCCGCCGAGCAGGATGCGTTCGGGCAACTGCGGCGGCACCGGCATCGCGACCGCGCCGGCGAGCGGATGATCTTCGGCCACGCCCCAGCCGAGAAACGCGTCGAGCTCCGCGAGCTGCCCCGCGAAATCGGGCTTGCGCGCCTTGTCGTGGAACCACTGCAGCGCGCGCGTGGTCAGCGGCAGCCCGCCGGGCGCCTTGCCGATGCCGAGATCGACGCGGCCCGGCGCGAGCGCGGCCAGCAGCTTGAATGTTTCCGCGACCTTGAACGGGCTGTAGTGCTGCAGCATCACGCCGCCCGAGCCGATCCGGATGCGCGACGTGTGCGCGAGCAGGTGCGCGACGACGACCTCCGGCGCCGAACTCGCGAAGCCCGGCGTGCCGTGATGCTCGGCGACCCAGAAGCGCGCGTAGCCGAGCTGTTCGGCGCGTCGCGCGAGCGTCGTGGTGAAGCGCAGCGCGTCGGCGGCGTTCGCGCCGTCGGCGATCGGACTCTTGTCCAGCAACGAAAGCGAATAAGACATGGTGAGCGGCGTTCCTGCGTGAGCGTGGATGGACGGTTGCGGGCGCGCGGCGCTCAGCTTTTCGGCAGCCCGGGCGGATTCGTACGCGACTGGTCGATCGCTTCGGACGCGAGGTTCCAGCGGTCGAGCACCTGTTGGTAGCGGCCGCTCTTGATCAGCCCGTTCAGCGCGACGGTCAGCGGCTCGGCGAGGCCGCTGCCGCGGCGCGTCGCGATCGCGATGTCGGCCGTGCGCGGCCAGCCGCCGCTGATTGCGCCGACGAGCCGCGTCTTGCCTTGCTGCGCGCTTTGATACGCGAGCACCGAATTCACGCTGAACACCGCGTCCGCCCGGCCCGACTGCACGGCGACGATGCGCATCGCCTGGTCGTCGTAATACTGGATCTGCACGGGTTTCAGCCCGTGCGCGACGTTCTCGCGGTCCCACGCGAGCAGGATCTTTTCCTGGTTGGTGCCGGCGTCGGTCACGATGCGCAGCCCCGCGACGTCCTTCGGCTCGCGGATCGCCTGGATCTTGCTGTCGTTGCGCACGTAGAAGCCGACCTGATCCTTGCGATAGGTCGAGAAATCGAACTTCTGCTTGCGCTCCTCGGTGACGGTCACGTTCGAGATCACCGCGTCGACTTTCCCCGATTCGAGCGCCAGCGGCCAGTCGGCCCACGCGAGCGCGACGATCTTCAGCTTGCGGCCGAGGCTGTCGGACACGAGCTGGCCGACGTCGGCGTCGAAGCCGATCACCGTGCGCGCGTCGGTCGCATACGAGCTGATCGGCGGCAGGCTCGGCGCGATGCCGATCGTCAGCGTGCCGGGCTCGGCGAACTTGAACGACGCGGGCACCGCGCGCTCGACCGCCGCATCGGCCGCGCCACGCGGGCGGCCGCGCTGCTCGGGGCTCAGGTCGAACGTCGCGGCGACCGCGGCCGTCGCGGCGGCGAAGGCGCTCAGGCCGATCAGCGCGGCGGCCAGCGTGCGCACGGCACGGAAAGAAAGCGGTACGGCTCGATGCATGAAAACGTCCTGTCGTGGCAGCGTGGAATCGTTGAAAGCGGGAAGTGCGAGATGAAAGGCGGGATGTCGCGCGCTCAGCGCGGCAGCACCGGTTCGGGCACGGGCGCCCACAGGTCGGCCAGCGTCGACGTGCGCGACGGATCGACGAGATCCTTGCCGAAACGCAAGTGGAAATACGCTTCCGGGTCGATCGACGAATCGAACAGCCGCGTATAGCCGGTGCGGTCGTACAGTGCCCACGCTTCGGGCTGGCGAAAGCCGGTGGTCAGGTAGAGGCGGCGGTAGCCCTGTTGCACGGCGCGCAGTTCGAGCGCTTCGACGATGAGTCGCGCGAGGCCCTGGCGGCGCAGGTCGGTGCGCGTCCAGATGCGTTTCAGTTCGGCGGTCTGCGCGTCGTAGCGCTTGAACGCGCCGCCGCCGATTGTCTCGCCGTCGCGCAGCAGCAGCACGAACGCGCCTTCGGGCGGCGCGAACAGTTCGGCCGGATAGCGCGCGAGTTCGTCGCGGGCCGACGCGCGGCTGTCGGGGCGGTATGCGTCGTAACGGGTCGAATACTCGTCGATCAGCGCGTCGATCAGCGGCTGCGCGCGGACGTCGAGCGGCGTCGTGTCGATGATGCGGTCGTTCGTGGCCATGGGCATCGCGAATGGCGCGCGATGCGGACGTTCCTGGCGGGGTGCGGGCACGCGGCCCGTCCGGTCTGTTCCGTTATCGCGACGCAGTTGTCGTGATGGCGGCGGCTGTCGTGCTTCGTGCGATGCATCCGGCGCGCCGCCGCCGTTTTGAACACGTTAGCGGCGCGGCCGGCAAAGGCGAACGAAGCAATTTCGATAAGGATTTCGCGGAAGGTGGAAGAAGGCTTGCAGAGGGAGTGGGGTGCGGCGAACGGGCGTGGCGGGAGCCGTGCCCGTTTGATGGATGTACGGCCTCGACGACCGGCAGGATGGTGTCGTTTCGTGGCCGACGGGTGATGCCGATTCGGCGCTGGCTCGTCACGCTTGTGCGCGCCAGGCCGGGGCCCGCCGCCATGGTGGCGACGGGTTCTCCTCGATGTGTCGCGTCAGCGCGGGGCGCTGATCGACGACGACAGCGTTCAGGCCGCTGCCGCCTGCTGAATCGCGTCCTGCTGATCGCCACCCAGGATATCGACGAGACTGGCCAGCATCCGCGTCAGTTCGCCCGTCATCAGCGTGAAGTCCGAGTCGAAGCGCTCGTCGTCGTTTTGCGCGGTGGGGTCCGCCGCTTCCTTGATCACGTCGAGCGGCGTGACGCGCTTGATCGTCAGCGACGGCGTCAGCACGAACGAGATCCGGTCATTCCACGTCATCGCGAGGCGCATGCATTGCTTGCCGGCTTCGATGTGCCGGCGCATGTCGTTCGCTTCCAGCGCGTGACCGACGTATCGCACCGTGGCGCCGCCTTCGCCGCTCGAGCGCAACTCGGCGTCCTGGTCCACGGTGAAGCCGCCCGGCGCTTCGCCGGACAGCAGCCAGTCCGTCATCGCGGCGACCGGCGAGCGCGCGACATGAACGCCGGCGAGCGGCAACGGGTCGATCGATTTGACGAGCAGGCTGCGGACGTCGTCGGCAAGCGCCTGTGCCGCCGCGTCGATGACGAGCCAGCCATTCGCCGTGTCGATCCACACGCGGGTATCGCGGCGAATGCTGAACGCGCGCGGCAGCAGTTCGTCGGTCACCTGCTCCTTGAGTTCGCGCAGTTGTTTCCGGCCGACCTTGAAGCCCTGCTGCTCCTCGACTTCGAGCGCGCGTGCCTTGGTGACCTGATTGACGACCGATGCCGGGAGCAGCTTCTTTTCGGCACGAAACAGCAGCAGCATCTGCCGGTTGTTCGAATACACGAGTGCGCCGTCGTCACGCGGCGACGCCCAGCCGACGCGCTGCATCTCGACGCTGCTGCCCGGCTGGAACGCGTGAGGCGCCAGCCATTTTTCCATCTGGTCGGGGGTGACGGCCCAGGGTGCGGGAAGACGGTGAAGCTGGAGATTCTTGAACCACATAGGCGTACGGGCAAAGCGCGTCATTCTATATGACGGGGGCGGTCAGTGGCCGGAAGGGCCCCCGGTTAGCCGCTGACGGCCCCGGGTTCGTACCTGGAAACGGTCATTGGACGGGGGCCAGCTAGCTCAAAGACCGGTGCGCCCGTCGGCGCGATCAACCGATTCAGAGGCTATGCGCGTTGCTCCATGCCTTTCAACTTCCGCCAGAATTCGCTGGCCTACCGTGCCGCCAAAGCGCAGAACAGTAGAAGAACCTTGAATGCGTAACCGGCGTTGCGCAGGGGAATGAGTCGCCGGTGTCGTCCGACTGACGGTCAGCGTGTCCGCACTGGCGGCGTACGATGGTCGTGAACGCGTCAGTCGGGTGCCTCACTCGATGACACGTGGTGGCGTCGACAACTCCGCCAGCTGAAACAGACAATCCCCGCGCCGCACCTGCGCGGGCACCCGCTTGCACACCACCTCGCCATCGCCGTTGAACCGGTGCAGCACCGGTTCGCGCAACGGCGTATCGGGGAAATGCACCCACGCGGCCGGCTGCCCGGCCTTCACCTGATCGCCGAGTTCGACGAGCGGTTCATACAGCCCGCGCTCGTACGCATAGACGAAATGGCGATCGCCGTCGACGCGCATGAAACGCGGGACGGTCGGCGGCGCGTCGGGCACGAGCGCGCCGTGCAGCAGCCCGATGTAGCCGAGGTAATGCAGCAGCCCTTGGCGGCCGAGCCGGATCAGCGACGGATCGGCCATGCCGGCGCCGCCGAGCTCGGTGACGATCGAGATCGCGCCTTGCCGGCGCGCGGCCGACGCCGAATGCACGGGATTCGGTGCGTGCAGCAGCGCGTTGTGCAACCCGAACGCGACCAGCAGCCCGTTGAGCTTCGCGGCTTCTTCGGCGTCGAGCGGATCGATCGCGAGCATGTTGCCGCCCCGGTACAGCAGCGAGCTGCCGCCCGAATGCAGGTCGACCAGGTACTGCGCGCGCGACAGCAGCACATGCTCGATGTAGTGGGCGATCATCTGCGTCGGCGTGCCGGTCGGGTCGCCGGGAAAGCTGCGGTTCAGGTTGCCTTCGTCGAGCGGCGACACGCGCTGGCCCGCATCCGCCGCCGGGAAATTCGCCATCGGCAACAGGATCAATTGCCCGCTGACCATGTCGGGTTCGATTTCGCGCATCAGTTGCGACACGATGATCTGGCCTTCGTACTCGTCGCCGTGGTTGCCGGCCATCACGAGCGCCACCGGGCCGTCGCCGTTGCGGATCGACACGATCGGGATCGGCAGCCAGCCGTAGGCGGAGCGGTGCACGGAGTGCGGCAGGCGCAGGTAGCCCGCGTGCTTGCCTTGCGCGTCGAGATCGATTTCGCAGTGAATGGGATTGCGGGGAGAGGAAGAGGCGGTCATGGCGGTATCGTTCGATGAACGGAATCTGCCATCTTATAGGGGAAACCGGCACCGCGCGGCGCGGCGGGCGGGATCAGCGGGGCTGCGCGTGACTGCGGACGGGCGCACTGCCGTGCGTTGCCGGGCCGATACGCGAGCCCGCGCGATGTTGCAGCGATGAAGCCATGCCGGCGTGCCGGCCGGCTGCATTCACGCGCCGGCTTTCGCGCCAGCCCGTGTCGGGACAGGGCCGGCGCGCATGACCGGCTTATCGGCCGGATGTTTCAGCTTCGAGACGTCCTTCTTCCCACAGCGCCCAGAACCGGCTGCCGGCGCGATACGGATTCGCACGCCGCGCGGCGTGATCGGCGACGCCCTGGCGAAACGCGCCGTACAGCGTGAGCGGTGGATTGTCGATGCATGCGGCTTCGTACGCGGCCGGCATCCGGCGGTCGGACACGAGCCGGCGGATCAGCGAGGCGCCGTCGATCACGGCCTGTTCGTCGATGATTTCGGTTCGTGCGAGGACGTCGACGGTATTCATGTTGGGCTCCCTGAAACGTTCTTTCCCCATCAAGTAGCAATAAGAGTGCCAACCGCGAAACGCCGTACTCGGCCTCGATCGTGCGGGCTTCTGCAGTCATCTTTCGGCGTGGCGTACGACGATGTTACGGAACACGTCACGTGACACGCGAACGCGCGGGCCACGTGCGAACCGGCAAAGTGTTTCGGAATTGAATCGTCGGGAGGGGGCGGCGCGTACGGAACGGATGAATGCGCGGCGGAGTGCCGCGTCGCCGGCTCAACTGGCGGCGGCCGGCGCCATGCGGCGGCTGCCGCTCGAGTAGAAGCAGTAGATGCCCTTGCCGGCCGACTTCGCGTCGTACAGCGCGCTGTCGGCCTGCCGGATCAGCTCGTCGGGCGAGCCGTGCCCGTCGTCGAGCGCGATGCCGATGCTGATACCGATGCAGACGGTCTCGCCGATCGACAGCGCGTACGGCGCCGAAATCTGCCGGATGATCCGCGCGGCGAGGATCGAGCACGCGTGCATCGTCGTGTCGTCGATCGCGACGATGAATTCGTCGCCGCCGATGCGAGCGGCGAGCTCGCCCGGCGGCAGCGTCTTGCCGAGCCGCTCGGCGACTTGCGTGAGCACTTCGTCGCCGGCCTGGTGGCCGAAGCGGTCGTTGATCGACTTGAAGCCGTCGAGGTCGAGATACATGACGGCGAATGCCGGGCTCGGCAGCCGCGGCCGGCGCGCGAGCATTCGCTTGAGCTCGGCGTGCAGTTCGTGGCGATTCGGCAGACCCGTCAGCGCGTCGTGTCGCGCGAGGTGCCGGATGTGCTGTTCGGTCTGACGGCGTGTGGTGACGTCCTCGACGATGATCACCGCGTTGCCGTCCGGCACGCGGTGGCGCGTCAGTTCGAGCTGGCGGCCGTCGGCGAGCGCGATGTCGAGCGGCCCGGGCTCGTGGCGGCTCAGCCAGCTGTCGCACTGCGCGGCGAGGCCGGCGCCGCCGGGATCGATCACGGCCTCGGTGCCGAGCGCGGCGACCACGGCGGGCAACGGCGTATCGAGCATGATCTCGCGCGGCGAGCCGAACAGTTGCGCGGTGCGCCGGTTCGCGACGATCACGCGGCTGTCGCCGTCGATCATGCACAGGCCGTGCGGCATGTAGGTGAGGGCGGCGTCGAAGCGGGCGACGAGTTCGGCGTTGCGCTGGCGCGCGGCGATCAGCGCGACGAGCACGCGGTAGTGGCGCTGGACGACCGTGCGCATTGCCGCGAGATAGATCGCGAGCGGCGGCACCAGCAGCCAGGCGCCCGGCCGAGGGGCCAGCAGCGCACCGACGCCGATCGGCAGCACGCCGAGCACGACCTGCGTCATCGCCAGCCGCGGCAGCGCCGAATTGCGCGACGCGATCCCGCCGAACACGCCGCCTGCGACCATCACGGACAGCGTGCCGAGTTCGACGTCGGTGGCCTGCACGCAGCCCATCACGCCGAGGCCGAGCACGAAGCACGCGACGAGCGACACCGGCGCATAGCGCCTCGCCCAGTATTCGGCGCGATCGTCGCCGGCGTTGCGCCGCACCGTGTAGGCCCGTGCGATCGACAGGCGCGCGATGAGCAGGCCGACGTCGACGACGAGCCACGCGAGGCACCACAGCTGCTGCAGCCGGATCAGCGCGACGGCCGCGACGAAGCCGCTCGCGAGCCCGGACAGCGCCATCGGGCGCACGTCCTCGAACAGCGTGACGAGCATCGACGGACGCAGCGCGGCCGTCACGCGGTGGTTGCCGGAGGGGGGAGTGGCGAGAACGGAGTTCAGGAGAGAGGCCCTGACTGCCATGGTCGTTGACCTCGACACGATGTCGGGATGGCTGGCGACGCCCGCACGGCACGTGGCGGACGCCCGGCCGAGCCGGATGCGCACGACATTACCATGAAAAACCGGCGGCGCGGGCCGCCCGACGGCGCCGCGCACCGCTTCGCGCGGTAGTCGTAAACCACGGTTGCGAGAGGCTTGCGGATTCGGCGGCGCGAAGGCAGCATCGTTGCGAACGGAACGATGTGCGGCGACTGGCAGGAGACGGGGGCAGCAGCCGGCGTGGCGGCCGCCGGCCGCACGTGCACGGCCGACGATTCGCGCCCGCGACCGCCCGCCGCAGCCCGGCTGAATCCCGTTATAAGAAATCCAATAAGTATTTCATGCGAGAAATACTATAGGCGATATATCAAAAACAATGCCAGAATGCGCGCCGCTCCGAACGCCGCGACACCCGATCGCCGTCCGAGCCGCATCAGGAGGTTCCCCCCAATGAAAAACCACGGCCTGTCACGGCGGGGTTTTCTGAAAGCCAGCGTGCTGGCGGGCGTCGCGGTGTATGTCGCGCCCATCGGCAGCCGCGCGTTCGCGGCGCTCTTCGAAGAAAAACTCCTCACCCCCGTCAAGTGGGATAGCGTCACCGGCATCCCCCAATTCCGCATCGACGGCATCGCGAAGGTCACGGGCTCGAAAGTGTTCGCCCGCGACGTACGCGCCGCCGACATGCCGCACTGGCCGCAGCAGCAGTCGCACGCGCTGATCCTGCGCGTCACGCAGGCCGACCGCACGTACGAAGGTTTCGACCTGTCGCTGCTCGGCGACGAGCTGAAGCCGGACCGCGTGGTCACGGCCGACGATCTCGCGCGCGACGGCGTCGCGTTCCCGGCGTTCTACGGCGACGACATGCTGTTGCCGGCCGGCAAGACGCCCGCGTATCTCGGCCATGCGGTCGCGATCCTGATCTATCACGACTTCGCGCGCTTCCGCTTCGCGAAGAACGCGCTGAAGTTCCGCGACGACGTGATCCGCTACGGCGCGGTCACGGGCCCGCTCGAGCGCGATCCGTGGGGCACCTTCCGCTACGTGCGCGTGGGCGGCAAGACGGCCTATGACGACGACGTCTATTCGAGCCTGAAGGACGCGCCGATCTTCCCGAGCATGATGCGCAAGCACCTGCCGGTCTGGCCGGACGGCAAGGAGCACGGCAAGCTCGACGAGCAGGGCATGTTCCTCGCCGGGCAGATCGCCAGCGAGCTCGACCATCCGTCGGCCGACTGGCTCGTGTTCGACCGCGAATACAACACGCAGTCGGTCGATACGGCCGCGCTCGAACCCGACAACGCGAACTGCTGGTACGACGCCGCGACACAATCGCTGCACCTCGTCGTGCCGACCCAGTCGCCGCTCGAAGTGTCGGAGAACGCGGCCGCGATGGTCGCGAAATGCCGCTTCCCGGTGAAGAAGCTGTTCGTGCACCCGTGCTACACGGTCGGCTACGGCTCGAAAGACCACTTCAACGTGCCGTTCTACGGCCTCGTCTGCGCGCTGTACGCGGACGGCCGCCCGGTGCGTTTCGCGAACGACCGCTACGAGCAGTTCCAGACGTCGCTGAAGCGTCACGCGTTCAAGATGCGTTACCGGATCGCGGTCGACCGCAACACGGGCCTGCTGCAGTCGTTCAAGGGCGACTTCGAGGCGAACGGCGGCGGTCGCTCGAACTTCTCGCCGTCGGTCGCGATGGTCGGCGCCACCGCCGCGCAATCGATCTACTACTTCCCGAAGAGCGACCTGGCGGCCGTCGCGATCGCGTCGCGCGCGATCGACGCCGGCTCCGCACGCGGCTACGGCACGCTGCAGAGCATGGCCGCCACCGAGATGGCGGTCGACGAGATCGCCGCGCAACTGAACATCGACCCGATCGACTTCCGTCTGCGCAACGCGCTGCGTTCGGGGATGAAGAACACGCAGGGCGCGATTCCCGCCGGCGCGCTGCGCGTCGACGAAGTGCTGGAGCGCGCGAAGCAGCATCCGCTGTGGACGCGTCGCGTCGCGCGCAAGGCCGAATTCGAGGCCGCGCATCCGGGCAAGCGCTACGGCGTCGGCTTCGCATGCGTGCAGAAGGATTTCGGCACGGGCGCGGAAGCGTCGTTCGCGAAGGTCGAATTCGACGAGCACGGCAAGGTGTCGCTGCAGCACACCGCGGCCGAGATCGGCACCGGGATGTCGACGTCGCAGGCCGTCGCGGTCGCGAAATGGCTCGGCCGTCCGGCGACCGACGTACGCGTGGCCGTGACCGAATGGCCGGACCTGCCGGTCGAGACGAGCGGCGATCCGTACCTGATGTCGCAGGCCGACCAGGACCGCCTGAGCGCGAACCCGCGCTGGTCGCCGGGCTATGCGTCGCCGTCGAGCGCGACGAACTCCGCGTACTACTTCACGCACAGCACGCGCGAAGCCGCGCGCGCCGTGTTCCGCTACGGGCTGTGGCCGGCCGCGATGTCGATCTGGACGCGCGGCCTCGGCGGCGGCCAGGCCGCGCCGTACACGATCCGCATCGAGGATGCACGCTGGGTCGACGGCAAGCTGACCGCCGACGGCCTCGAGCCGCTGACGTTCGAACAGCTCGCGAAGCAGGCGCATGCGCTCGGCCTGCCGACCGGCGCCGTCGTGCACGTGTTCAACCGCTGGCAGTGGACCGATGCGGAATTCGAGGTAGGTGGCGCGGTCGAGCGTCTGCCGATCGACGGGTTGTCGCTGCGGGTCGGCGCGCCGAAGACGGGCGATGACGGTCCGATCCCGGGCACCGCCGCGCCGGCCGGCGCGACCGCGCTGCGCGGCACGCTGCCGCCGACCGCGAACGGCTACCGCGTGCTGGACCGCAAGCGCGTGTTCATCCCGCCGACGAGCCGCAACAACGCGGCCGTCACGTACTACACGGCGGTCGGCACGCTCGTCGAGCTGGCCGTGCACGAAGCGACCGGCAAGGTCGAACTGCTCACGCACCATTCGATCATGGAATGCGGCAACCAGATTTCGCCGCAGCTCGTGTCGGGCCAGTTGCAAGGTGGTCTCGCGATGGGTATCGGCCATGCGCTGCACGAGTACCTGCCGCTTTACGAGGACGGCCCGGGCAACGGGACGTGGAACTTCAACCGTTACCAGCTGCCGCGCGCGTCCGACGTCGCCGTCTGGACGCAGACGGGCGACGTGCTGCCGCCGCTGTCCGAGACCGATCCGCCGAAGGGTGTCGCCGAAGTGGTGATGATCCCCGTCGTCGGCGCGATCGTGAACGGCATCGCGCACGCGATCGGCCATCGTTTCACCGATCTGCCGGTGACCCCGAAAAAGATTCAGGAGGTGCTCGCATGACGACCGCCCAAACCGCGGCTTCGGCCGCGAGCGCCAGCGTGGCTGCGACTGGCGCTTCCGCACCGGCGGCAACTTCGGCCGCATCGGCGTCCGTTCCCGCCGCCCCGGCTGCGCCGGCATCGGCCGCGGCCGCCGTCGAGCGTCCGCTCGTCCGGTTCCAGCAGAAACCGCTGTCGGTCAGGATCAACGGCAAGACCGTCGGCCCGATGCAGGTGCCGGAAGGGCTGATGATGATCGAGTTCCTGCACGAGTACGCGGGCCTCACCGGGTCGCGGCTCGGCTGCGGGCAGGGCATCTGCCATGCGTGCGTCGTGATCGTCGACCAGCCGGACGGCACGAGCGAGGAAATGCGCACCTGCATTACCGGCGCGCACTTCTTCCACGGCCGTTCGATCCGCACGATCGAAGGCCACGCGAAGCGCAACGAAGCCGGCGAAGTGGTCGAGCTGTCGCCGATCCAGCAGAAGTTCCTCGAACACTTCAGTTTCCAGTGCGGCTACTGCACGCCGGGTTTCGTCAACGCGGCGACCGTGCTGATCGAACGCCTGAAGCGCGAGCCGATCGCGAAGGCCGACGTGGAACGCACGATCACCGACGCGCTCGACGCGCATCTCTGCCGTTGCACGGGCTATGTCCGCTACTACGAAGCCGTCAAGGACGTGGTGCTGACGACGCCGGGACTCGTGAAGGACGCCGCATGAACCGCACACTCGCTCATCGTGTCGCGCGGGCCGCGCGCCTGCCCGCGCTCGCAGCGGCCTGCGCGCTGCTGCTCGCCGCGTGCGGCGGCCACGACGCGCCGGCCTCGAACGCGGCGTCCGGCGCACCCGGCGCCGACCCGGTCGCGC
>NZ_JAKWFH010000094.1:0-15365 GCF_029522185.1 Burkholderia sp. IO2
GGCTCGGCGCGCGCGGCGCGCGCGTCGCGCTGATCGGCCGCGGCGCGGCCCCGGCGGCGCAGGCGCTGCCCGGCGTGCCGGCCGATGCGCTGCGCATCGGCGGCATCGATCTCGTCGACCCGCAGGCCGCCGCGCAGGCGCTCGAAACGGTCAACCGCGAATTCGGCCGGGTCGACGCGCTCTTGAACATCGCCGGCGCATTCGTGTGGCAGACGATCGCCGACGGCGATGCCGCCACGTGGGATCGCATGTACGAGCTGAACGTGAAGACGGCGCTGAACGCGTCGAAGGCCGCGCTGCCGTACCTGATCGCGAGCCAGGCCGGCCGCATCGTCAACATCGGCGCGGGCGCGGCGTTCAAGGCCGGCGCGGGGATGGGCGCGTATGCGGCCGCGAAGGCCGGCGTCGCGCGGCTCACCGAGGCGTTGGCGGCCGAGTTGCTCGATCGCGGCGTGACCGTGAACGCGCTGTTGCCGAGCATCATCGACACGCCGCCGAACCGCAAGGACATGCCCGACGCCGACTTCTCGCGCTGGGTCCGGCCCGAACAGCTCGCCGCGACGATCGGCTTCCTGCTGTCGGCCGACGCGCAGGCGATCACCGGTGCGTCGATTCCGGTGAGCGGCCGCGTGGCGTAGTGCGCCGAGGGCGGGCTCGTCGGGTCCGGGCGTGCGTACAATGTCGCACCGGATTGCGCGCCCCGAACCCATGACTCAGCCCACCATCCTGATCGTCGAAGACGAACAGGCGATCGCGGATACGATCGTCTACGCCCTCGGCACCGACGGCATGCAGACCGTCCACTGCACGCTCGGGCAGGCGGCGCTCGACCGCCTGCGCGGCACGCGTGTCGACCTCGTGGTGCTCGACGTCGGCCTGCCGGACCTCAGCGGCTTCGAGGTATGCCGGCGGCTGCGCACGTTCACCGATGTTCCGGTGATCTTCCTGACCGCGCGGCACGACGAGATCGACCGGATCGTCGGGCTCGAGATCGGCGCTGACGACTACGTCGTCAAGCCGTTTTCGCCGCGCGAGCTGGCGGCGCGGGTGCGCGTGATCCTGCGCCGCTTCCATCGGACGGCCGCGCCGGAACCGACACCCGCAACCGCGCCGGCCGATGCGCCGGCACCGGTCGCGTCCGGCTTCACGCTCGACACCGACGGCGCGCGCGTGTCGTGGCTCGGCCACGCGCTGGACCTCACGCGCTACGAATTCGGGCTGCTGGCGCTGCTGGTCCGGCATCCGGGGCGCATCTACTCGCGCGAACAGTTGATGGATCTCGTCTGGCACGAGGCGCTCGATTCGGCCGACCGCACGGTCGACACGCACATCAAGACGCTGCGCGCCAAGCTGCGCGCGATCGATCCCGAGCGCGACCCGATCCGCACGCATCGCGGGATGGGTTATTCGCTGCAACCGTAACGACCGGCACCACCCATGCATATCGGCCTGCGCATCTTCTTCGGTTTTTTCCTGATCGTCGGTCTGGCCGCGCTGATCACGCTGCGCGTGTTCGTGCAGGAGGTGAAGCCCGGCGTGCGCGAAGCGATGGAGGACACGCTCGTCGACACCGCGCAGGTGCTGGCGACGCTGGCCGCCGACGACATGGCGAACGGCCATATCGCCGACGGCGCCTTCGCGCGGCAACTCGGGAAATTGCACGAGCGGCCGGTCAGCGCGAACGTGTGGGGCATCCAGAAGAACGCGATCGGCTACCGCCTCTACATCACCGACGCGCACGGCATCGTCCGCTACGACTCGTCCGGCAGCGCGGTCGGGCAGGATTATTCGCGCTGGAACGACGTGTACCGGACGCTGCGCGGCGAATACGGCGCGCGCAGCACGCGCAGCGATCCGAACGACGACAGCAGTACCGTGATGCACGTCGCCGCGCCGATCCGGCGCGGCGACGAGATCATCGGCGTGCTGACGATCGCGAAACCGAACCAGACGGTCGCGCCGTTCATCGCGCGCAGCCAGCGCAAGATCATGCTGTACGGCGCGTTGCTGATGGGCGGCGCGATCCTGATCGGCGCCGCGTGCACGTGGTGGCTGGTGCTCGGGCTGCGGCGCCTGCAGCGCTATGCGCGCGCGATCGCGGCCGGCGAGCGCGCGTCGATGCCGCTGCAGGGCGCGAACGAGCTGGCCGAGCTCGGGCGCGCGGTGGAAAGCATGCATCAGCGGCTGGAGGACCGGCAATACGTCGAAACCTACATCCACACGCTCACGCACGAGATGAAGAGCCCGCTGGCCGCGATCAGCGGCGCGGCCGAGCTGTTGCAGGAAGACATGCCGGTCGCGAACCGCCGGCGCTTCACCGAGAACATCCGCCGCCAGGCCGGCCGCCTCGAACAGATGATCCGCAAGCTGCTCGCGCTGGCCGAGGTCGAGCAGAAGCAGCGCCTGTCGGTGCACGAGCCGGTCGCGCTGCGGCCGGTGCTCGAACAGCTCGTCGACGATATCGAGCCGCGCGCGCGGCAGCGCGGCGTGAGCCTGCGGATCGATGCGAACGACGCAGCCGAGCCGGCGGTCGTCGACGGCGATCCGTTCCTGCTGCGGCAGGCGCTCGGCAACCTGCTCGACAACGCGCTGGATTTCGCGCCGCGGGGCAGCACGATCCGGATCGCGCTCGAACGGCAGCCGGCGGGCAGGGCGCACGTCGCGGTCGTGCGCGTCGCCGACGACGGCCCCGGCGTGCCCGACTATGCGCTCTCGCGCGTGTTCGAACGCTTCTATTCGCTGCCGCGCCCCGACGGGCAGGATCGCAGCACGGGCCTCGGGCTGTGTTTCGTCCGCGAAGTCGCGATGCTGCACCGCGGCCAGGTCGCGCTCGCGAACCGCGCGGAAGGCGGCGCGTGCGCGACGCTCACGCTGCCGTCGGCGGGCTGACCGCGCTTCACGCCCGCCACACATTCGCTTCACGCCGGCTTCAATCGCCCTTCACCGGGGCCGCTCATGCTGACCGTACCTTCCACTCCGGTACCTCCCAGCAATGAATCGAGTCCTGTTGTTCAAGTCCATGATCACCGCGTTGCTCGCGCTGGCGATCCTGATCCCGCTGCAGATGGTCCAGAGCATCGTGCGGGAACGCGCCGACTATCGGCAGAGCGCGCTGCAGAGCATCTGGGCGAGCTATGCGGGGCCGCAGACGGTGACGGGGCCGGTGCTCGTCGTCCATTACACGGAAGTCACGCGCGCGAGCGACGACGTGCGGGCCGGCGGCAAGGCGAAAACCGTCCTGAAAAGCGAGGCGAAACGGCTGCTCGTGTTCCCGAAGACGCTGAACGTCGACGGCACGCTGTCGGTCAGCACGCGCTATCGCGGCATCCACAAGGCGCTCGTGTACGGGCTCGACAGCCGGATGACGGGCACGCTGCCGCTGCCGGACCTGAAGAAGCTGCCGCAGGCCGACGGCCACGTGAGCTTCAAGATCGACAGCGCGGTCGTCGCGCTCGGCATCGGCGACTTGCGCGGGCTGAAGGCGCAGCCCGACCTGCGCATCGGCGGCAAGCGGATCGACGTTGAGCAGGGCACGCGGCTCGAGAGCCTGCGCCAGGGCGTGCATGCGAACGTCGATCTCGCGGCGCTGGCGGAGGCAAACGCCGGGGCGACGGTCGTGCCGTTCAGCATCGGCCTGCCGCTGGCCGGCGCGGAATCGGTCGCGTTCGCGCCGGTGGGCGACCAGAACGACTTCTCGCTGAAATCGACGTGGCCGCATCCGAGCTTCGGCGGCGAGTTCCTGCCGGCCGAGCGCACGATCGACGCGCGCGGCTTCGTCAGCAACTGGCACGTGACGTCGTTCAACACGAAGGCGCGCGAGCAGGTGGCGTCCGGCAACGGCAACGGCGACGGCGGGATCGAGATGGCGTCGGTGTCGGTGATCGAACCCGTGAACGTCTATCTGCAGGCGGAGCGCGCGACGAAATACGGTGCGCTGTTCGTGATGCTGACGTTCGCGAGCTTCTTCATGTACGAGCTCGTGAAGCGGCTGCGCATTCACCCGATCCAGTACACGCTGGTCGGCCTGTCGCTCGCGCTGTTCTTCCTGCTGCTGCTGAGCCTGTCCGAACACATTGCGTTCGGCTATGCGTATCTCGCGGCGAGCGGCGCCTGCATCGGGCTGCTCGGCTTCTACCTGTCGTTCGTGCTGCACAGCGTGAAGCGCGGCGCGACGTTCACCGCGCTGCTCGCGATGCTGTACGCGGCGCTCTACGGGCTGCTGCTGTCGGAGGACAATGCGCTGATGCTCGGCTCGCTGCTGCTGTTCGCGATTCTCGCCGGCATCATGACGCTCACGCGCCGCGTCGACTGGTATTCGCTCGGCGCGGCGTGGCAGCCGCTGGCCGACAAGCCGACGGCCATGAAGCCGGGCGCGCCGGCGAAGTAAGCCGGCGGGCTGCAGGCAAGTGCGCGCGCCGGCCGGGAATGCCGCGACCGGCGCGCGCTTTCATGCGAGCCCGATGCGTTTCACGCAGCCGTCTCGGGACGACGGAACCGCGCCCGCGGAATCTCGGCGATGGCCGCGATCTCGATCAGCAGGTCGGGATGGTAGAGACGCTCGACCTGGACGGTCGTCGTCACGGGATAGGGGGCGGCGAAGTACGTGTTGCGGATGTCGCCGGCCTGCATGAATGCGTCGATGTCGGTCGCGTAATGGACGAGCGAGATCACGTCGCGCATCTGCCCGCCCAGTGCGGCCAGCACGTCGCGGAGGTTGCCGAGTGTCTGGCGAACCTGCGCGCGCATGTCGCCGGCGCCGACTACCTGCCCGTCGCGGTCGAGCGCGACCTGCCCCTTCAGATGCACGATCCGGCCGTCGCCCTGGATCATGGCCATCGAGAACGCGCCGAACGGCGCCCAGACTTCCGGGGGATTCACGGCTTCGGCCATCGCGCAGCTCCTATGGAACGGAAACAGGACGAACGCAGCGGCATGCGGCGCCCGACGATCGCACCATGATGGACGCGTTCATCGTCGATCCGGCCGCCCTGCCGAAAGCGGCGGCGGCCCGGATCGCCCTATACTGACCACTCCACCTTACCGGACCACGCCGTGCCGAACCAAGTTTCCGGAGATCCGTCCGTCGACGATCCCCGTCCGACCCCGCCTGTCCAACCCGAACTGGAAGACTGCTGCAACAGCGGCTGCTCGCCGTGCGTCTTCGACCTGTACGACGAAGCGCTCGCGCGCTATCGCGTCGAGCTGGCCGAATGGGAGGCGCGGCAGGCGCAGCGCGAGCCTCACCGATGAACCGGAGGCCGACGAGCCGTCTCGCCGCGCCGCGCATGCGCCGTGTCCGTGTCACGCGCCTCCACTGACGGCGCGGATTCCGTCGCGTGTCGCGCGTCACGCATCCGCATGCAGCCGCCGATGCAGCGGGCCGAGCGCCATCGACAGCGCGATGCAGGCCAGCAACACGACCGTCAGCGTGAACATCGACGCCCTGAATCCCTGCACGTAATCGAGCGCGACCGGATGCACGCCGAGCCGCGCGAAGAACACGCCGCCGATCGTCGCGGCGCCGACGGCCGCGCCGATCTGCAGCATCGCGCTGACCATCCCCGACGCGACCCCCGCGCGGGCCGCATCGACTTCCGCGAGCACGATCCGCACGACCGACGGCAGCACGAGCCCTTGCCCGACGCCGATCGCCGCGATGCCCGCGTAGAAGCCGGGGCCCGGCGCGCCGTCGCGGGCGAGCGCGGCGGCGATCGCGACGCCCGCCGCGAGCATCGCGAAGCCGAGCGTGAGCACGCGATAGCCTCCGAACCGGGCGACGAGGCGCGGCATCAGCAGCGGGCTCGCGAGGAAGCCGAGCCCGAGCGGCAGGATCGCGAACCCGGACGCGAGCGGCGACCAGTTCAGGCAGCCCTGCAGATAGATCCCGTAGCTCAGGAAGAACGCGCTCAGCGTGTAGAACAGGAACGCGAGCAGGAGCCCGAGCGCGACGACCGGGTTGCGGAACAGGCGCACGTCGAGCAGCGGATCGTGGCCGCGCGCGAGCCGGCGCGCTTCCACTGCCAGCAACGCGCCGAGCATCGGCAGCGCGCCGACCCCGCACGCGATCATCCACAGCGGCCAGCCGGCTTCTCGACCGTGCGTGAGCGGGTACACGAGCATCAGCAGGAACAGCGACATCAGCACCGTGCCCGGCACGTCGATGCGCTGGCCGCGCGGCGGGCGGTTTTCCGGGATGAAGCGCCAGCTGCCGAGCAGCGCCAGGATGCCGATCGGCAGATTGACGAGAAAGATCGCGCGCCAGCCGAGCCCGAACGGATGCAGGCTGATCAGTGCGCCGCCGCCGAGTTGGCCGATCACGGCCGCGAGGCCGAACGCGAACCCGTAGAAGCCCATCACGCGCACTTGCTCCTGCGGGCTGAACACGCTGCGGATCGTCGCGAGCACCTGCGGCGCGAGGATCGCGGCGAACAGGCCTTGCAGCACGCGGCCGCCGACCAGCACCGCGCCGTTGCCGGCGAGCCCGCACAGCGTCGACGCGAGCACGAAGCCGGCCATGCCGATCATGAACATGCGCTTGCGTCCGTACAGGTCGCCGAGACGCCCGCCGGTGATCTGGACGACCGCGTTCGCGCACGCATAGGCCGACACGACGAGCTGCAGCTCGGTCTGGCGCGCGCCGATGCCGTCGCGAATGGCCGGCAGCGCGAGGTTCACGATGAAGTAGTCGAGCGGCGGCAGAATGGCGCCGACCAGCAGGACCACGAGCGCCCAGCCGCGGTGGCTGCGCGGCGTCGCCGCGGCAGCCGCGCCGGCCGGCGCGCAGGGAGCGAGGGTGTTGTTCGTCATGAAAGCAGGATCCAAAAAAATGAGGGCCCGATAGTCGATCGACGGATGCAGGCCGTTGACCCCGTATTCTGGGGATCGCTCATGTTTCGGAAAAGCGGGAAAGAGTGGTATCATCCATCGGGTTAATCGATGGATAAGGAATGACGATGCGCGGTTTCGATCTGGACCAGTTGCGCACGTTCGCGGCGGTCGCGGACGCCGGCAGCCTGACGGCCGCCGCGCCGCTGCTGCATCTGTCGCAATCGACGGTCAGCGAGCAGGTGCGCAAGCTCGAATCGCGCGCCGGCGTACCGCTGTTCGTGCGCAGCAAGCGCGGCGTCGAACCGACGCCCGCCGGCTCGCGGCTGCTGCAGCACGCGCGGCGCATCGTCGCGCTGAACGAGGCCGCGTTCGACGAGCTGCGCGGACAGGCGATCAAGGGCGAGCTGCGCGTCGCGATCACCGACTATTACCGGACGAATGAAGTGGCCGGCATGCTGGCGCGGCTGCGCGAGTGCTATCCGCAACTGAGCCTGCACGTGAGAGCGATGAAGAGCGTGGAGATCGAGGCGGCGCACGCACGCGGGCAGATCGATCTCGGCGTCGTGATGAACATGTCGAGCGGGCCGTTCCGGCCGGCGTCGGCCGACACGCGCTGGGTGCTGCGGCGCGAACCGCTGTCGTGGGTCGCGTCGCCCAAGCTCGCCGAGCAGTTGCCGGAGCCGCTGCCGCTGGTGCTGCTGCCGGACGACTGCATGATGCATCAGGTCGCGGTGCGCTCGCTCGACGAGCAGCACACGCCGTACGTGCTCGTGCATAGCGCGTCGGGCGTCGCCGGGTTGCAGTCGATGCTCGCGGCGGGGCTCGGGGTCGGTTGCCTGTGCGCGTCGGCGATCGGCGACGGCCTGATGCGGCTCGGCACGAAATACCGGCTGCCGCCGCTGCCCGACGCGGTGTTTTCGCTGACGCCGCCGCTGCCGGGCGAACGCGAGACCGTCACCCAGGCGCGCGAGGTGCTGTCGCGTCAACTGCTGATGTAAAACCATGCCGCGCGACATGCGGCGGCGCGTCGCCGAGCGGCGCGCCAGGGGGCCACAGGCATGAACGACGACGAACTGAAGAACCAGATGGCCGCGAAGCTGCAGCACGCGCTCGAGCGCGTGGTCGACGAGCGTTCGCTGATCCACTTCCTGCGCGTGCTCGGCCATGACTGGCACACGGAGCGGCAACTCGAGGCCGACGCGCCGCTGTCGCCGTACGCCCGCGCGGCGCTCGGCTGGGAAAACCGGTCGATCGGCGAGTACCTGGAAGCGATGATCGACTGGGCGGAGGCGTCGGAAGAAGGGCTGCGTTTCTACGATGTGCCCGACAACCCGTGGCGGCGCATCGCGGACATCCTGTTCGCCGGCAAAATCTACGAATAGCGCGGCCCGCGGATTCACGCACGCCGCTTTCTACTCGGCGCCTTCGCCGTCCGCATACGCACGCAGCCCGTTGGCCAGCGCATCGAACACGGCCCGACAGCGCGGGCTCGCCCGCAAGTCCTCATGCATCACGACCCAGGTTTCCAGCCGAATCGCGGGCCCGTCCGGCAGCACGCGCACGAGCCGCGCGTCGCGTTTCGCGAGCGCCGTCTGGCAGAAGCCGATCCCGTAGCCGGCGCGGATCATCGCGAGCTGCGCGAGGTTGCTGTCGGTGCGCAGCGCGAACGCGTCGCGTTTCCACAGCGGCATGCCGTGCCCCGCCGAGCGGATGAACGGCGTGACCGTATCGAAGCCGATCAGCGCGTGATGCGCGAGCGCGTCGGTTGTCGCCGGCGCGCCGTGGTGCGTCAGGTAATCGTCGCGCGCATACAGCCCGACCTCGATTGCGCCGACGCGCCGCGCGACGAGCGCGTCCTGCGCAGGCGGCGCCATCCGGACCGCGATGTCGGCCTCGCGCTTGAGCACGTCCTGGACGCGGTCGGTCGGCACCAGTTCGATCACGAGCCCCGGATGGTCGCGCCGCAATTGCGCGAGCATCGGCGGCAGCACCTCGACGGCGATCACGTCGCTGGCCGAGATCCGCACGATGCCGCGCACGCCGGCGCCGTGGCTGGCGGCCGCGCGCTCGAACGCGGCCGCCGCGCTGCGCAACGCCTCCGCATGGCCGCGCAACGCGAGCGCGGCTTCGGTCGGCAGCAGGCCCGACGGCGAGCGCGTGAACAGCGTCTGGCCGAATGCGGCCTCGAGCGCCGCGACATGGCGGCCGGCCGTCGGCTGGGTGATGCCGAGGGCCCGTGCTGCGCCGGACAGCGAGCCTTCCGTCAGCACCGCGAGGAAGGTGCGGTAGCGTTCCCAGTTCAGATCGGTGGTCATACATAAATGTATAGCTGATCTGCTGGGTTCAGCAATTCCTTGATGGTGATCGGCGCGCCAGAATGCGTGTCGTGACGGTTCCATTCAAGGAGGGCGGCAATGACGACGGACGCAGGCGGGACGCAACGGCTGGCACTCGTGCTCGGCGCGAGCGGCGGGATTGGCGGGGAAGTCGCGCGGCAGTTGCGCGATGCGGGCTGGCAGGTGCGCGCGCTCAAGCGCGGGCTCGATGCCGAAATCGCGGAGCGCGACGGCATTGCCTGGGTGCGCGGCGACGCGCTGGATCGCGACGCGGTGGTGCGCGCCGCACGCGGCTGCAGCGTGATCGTGCATGCGGTGAACCCGCCCGGATACCGGAACTGGGCCACGCAGGTGCTGCCGATGATCGACAACACGATCGCGGCGGCCCGGGCCGCGCAGGCGACCGTCGTGCTGCCGGGCACGGTCTACAACTTCGGCGCCGATGCGTTTCCGGTGCTGCGGGAAGACGCGCCGCAGCATCCGGCGACCCGCAAGGGCGCGATCCGCGTCGAACTGGAGCGGCGGCTGCAGGACGCCAGTGTGCACGGCGTGCGGGCTATCGTCGTGCGCGCCGGCGATTTTTTCGGGCCGCAGCTCGGCAACAGCTGGTTTTCGCAGGGGTTGATCAAGCCGGGGCGGCCCGTCGCGGCCATCAGCGTGCCGGGCCGCGGCGTCGGTCACCAATGGTCGTATGTGCCGGACGTGGCGCGCGTGATGGTCGAGCTGATCGAGCGGCGCGAGATGCTGGAGCCGTTCGCGCGCTTTCATCTGGGCGGGCATTGGGATGAAGACGGCCTGCAGATGGCGCAGGCCGTGCAACGCGTCGCGCAGCGGCACGGCATGCGGCCGGCGCTGCGCGACTTCCCGTGGTGGCTCGTGTGGGCGGCCGCGCCGTTCGTCACGACACTGCGCGAATTGCTCGAGATGCGTTACCTGTGGCGTAAACCGATCCGGATGGACAACGCGCGCGTGACCGCGGTGCTCGGCCGCGAGCCGGTGACGCCGCTCGATACGGCGGTGGAGGCGACGCTGGCGGGGCTCGGGTGTCTCGGGTGAGCAACGGTGGGTAGCACGGGCAGCGCCCGGGCATGGAAACGCATCACGGCGAACCGATGAAGCCCCCGGACCACAATTCTCCACATACCCGCGTGCGTCGGATGCGCATCATGTCGGTCAACACCGATAGGGCGAAAACGGGGGCGAGATGGTGCATTTCGGATGGAAAGCGTCGGTTGCGGGCGCAATCATGTTCGCATTGAGCGGGTGTACGGATCTGGCCGGCGTGCTGTATTGCGACAACTCGCAGTTCAACTTTCCGGACTATCACTGCTTTCAGCCGTACCGGTAGGGCTGGCACGGCGACTGAACGCCGTCGCCTCCGTATGCCGTGCAGTTTCCCGTTCCCGTCAAGCCACGACCGGCAACACCTCGACCGCATAGCGATGCGTGAGACTGCGCCCGAGCACCGGATCGTGCAGCTCCATCTCGAATGCGTCGCCGTCGTCCATCGCCGCGATCGCGCCGTGCACGGCGACGGTCCCGCCATACATCGCGCAGCGCGCGGGCATCGTGCGGCGGTCGTCGAAACGCTGCCACAGCACGTCGGGCGCGAGCAGGCCGCTGACCGCGCCGTGCTGGTACGCCACCCGGTCGCCATCGCGCGCAATCAGCCACGAACGCATCTCGAGCGCATCCCAGTGATCGGCGACATCCGCATAACGCCACGCGTCACGGCCGAGCGGCTTCGCACACACCTGCTTCGACACGGCGACGCCGTACGCTTCGACTTCGCGATCCGTGTGATCGGAGCCGACCGTGACCAGCGTGCCGGCCGGGCTGTCGACCAGCACGCATTCGATCTCGCCGCCCGAGCGCGCGCCGAGCACGCCGATCGACGGCGCCTGCGTGAGCAGCGCGGACGACACGCGATAGAAGCACGGCGTGGTCGACGGCGGCGCGACGCCGAGCGCCGCGAGTTCGTCGATGTGCGCCTGGATCGCGGCCGGGTCGCGGCCGGCCCAGCCGGCGATCACGACGCGTTCGAGGTCGACGTCGACGGCGGCCGGCGCGCGTTGCAGGGAAATCACGTTGAACGACAGGGTTGGCATACGGCTATCCGTTTGAAGTGCGAAGGAATGGTCGGCGGGTGGCGGCGCTCAGTCGTCGAGCGGCCGGTGCGCGGTCTCGCGCGCGGCGACGAGCGCGATCGACGTGACGACGAGCGCGGCGGTGACGTACAGCGACACGGCCGTCGTCGTGCCTGTCTGCCGGAACAGCGCGGCGATCACGAGCGGCGCGAAGCCGCCGCCGACGATGCCGGCGAGCGTGTACGCGAGCGACGAGCCCGCGTAGCGCACGCGCGTCGGGAACTGTTCGGTCACGAACGCGCCCTGCGGGCCGTACATCACCGCATGGATCACGAGGCCGATCGCGACGGCCGCGACGATCGCCGCGGGGCGCGCGGAATCGAGCAGCGCGAAGAACACGAACGCCCACACGATGCCGGCGAGCGCGCCGGCGAGATACACGGGCCGGCGGCCGAAGCGGTCCGACAACGCGCCGAAGAACGGCACCGCGAGCGCATTGCAGGCCGTGCCGATCATCACGGCCGTCAGCGCGACCGGGCGCGACAGGTGCAGCACGGTCGTCACATAGGTGAGCGTGAACACGACGATCAGCGCATACAGCACGTCCGAACCGATGCGCGAGCCGCCCGCGATCAGCAGGCGCTTCCAGTGGTACTTCAGCACGTCGGCGACAGGCACGTCGGCGGTCGCATGCGATTCGGCGAGCTGCTCGAACTGCGGCGTTTCGTCGACGCCGCGCCGCAGCCAGAAGCCGAACACGACGAGCAGCGCGCTGGCCGCGAACGGCACGCGCCAGCCCCACGACAGGAAGGTGTCGGACGTGGTCGACAGCGTGACGAGCGCGATGCAGCCGGTGCCGAGCAGCGTGCCGAACGACGGGCCGATCTGCGTCCACGACGCGGACAGCCCGCGCCGTTTCTGGTCGCCGTGCTCGACCGACAGCAATACCGCGCCGGCCCATTCGCCGCCGAGCGCGACGCCCTGCACGAAGCGCAGCGCGACGAGCAGGATCGGGCTCAGGATGCCGGCCTGCGCGTAGGTCGGCAGCGCGCCCATCAGCGCGGTCGTCACGCCCATCAGCACGAGCGTGAGCATCAGCACCGCGCGGCGGCCGATGCGGTCGCCGAGGTTGCCGAATACGAAGCCGCCGAGCGGGCGCGACACGTAGCCGACCGCATAGGTCGAGAACGCGAGGATCGTGCCGGCCAGCGGATCGACCGACGGGAAGAACAGATGGTTGAAAACGAGCGCGGCGAGCGTGTTGTAGATCGTGAAGTCGTACCACTCGAGCGACGTGCCGATCATGCTCGCGGTCGCGAGTCGGCTGTTGCGGACACGGCGGGGCGCGTGGGCGGCGGGCTGGACGAGAGTGCTCATGGTATCGGGCAGGTCGTGACGGATGACGGGATGAAGCGCGGGCCGGCGTGGGCGGCGGCGTCGAGCGTTCAGGCAGGCAGGGCGGCAGCGGTCGCGGCGGCGGCCGTTTCGGTTCCGACGTCGCATCGCTGGACGGGCAGCGGCGCGGCGGCGCGCCACAGCAGGTCGAAGGTGCGCACGTCGTCGTGTCCGGCGAGCGTGGCGGCGACGCGGCGCGTGGCCGTTGCGTCGCTGCCTTCGATCAGCACCAGCGCATCGGCGGCCGGGCGGGCGGCGGCAGCGGCGCCGATCGGTGCGGACAGGTCCGGTGACGTGCGGAAAAGCCGTGCGGCATGGATGCCCGGTTCCTGCAGCGCGGCGTCGAAGCGCGCGCGCAGGTGCGGCACGTCGATGCGATCGGGGGCCAGCACGAACAGCGCGAGATGCGCGCCTTCACCGTCGCCGGCCTCGATCGTCAGCTCGCCGACGCGCCGCTGCGTACCCGTCATGCGCTCGAAGTTCGCGAGCGACCACGCGGTCTGCTGCGTGAACGCGCGCCGGTACGCATCGCCGCGGAACACGTCGAGCGCGTCCGTCACGTACAGCGCGAGGTATCGGCGCGGGCCGCCGTCGGTCGCACGAAACCGTCGCGCATGCGTGAAGCCGGGAATCGCGACACGCTCCTGCATGTGCTCGCGGTCGTACCACGCGTTGAAATCGGCTTCGTGCGCGGGGTCGATATCCGTCCAGACGCAAAGCTGGCCGTGCGGAAGGGAAAGGCGGGTCATTGCGGGGTTCCTCGTGACGCGGTGGGGCAGGAACTGCAGTGTCCCGAAGACGGGTCGCGCCCGTCCAACAAGAAAACAAATTCGCGGTGAACAGGTTTTCTTATGAGCGGCGTGGGCGTCGTTTTGCGGCGGGCGCGGCAGGCGGAGCCCCCTTCGTCGTGCGCTTCGTTGTCGTCGGTGCGTTCGTCTTTGTCGTGGTCGCCTTGCGCGCGGGCGTTGCGTCGACGCGCTCGGCGGCGGCCGGCTTCGCGAGATTCCCGGCAGCCGCCATCGCGCGCGCCACTTCGCTCGCGAGTTCCGCGATGCGCGCGGCGACCGGCAGCCCCTGGCTGCGGTAAGTCGCGACGAGTGGCAGCGGCGGGAATTCGGGCGCGACGTCGAGCAGTTCGAGCGTACCTTCGTGCAGCTCGCGCCCGATGATCGCCGGCGGCAGCGCGGCCACGCCGAAGCCGTCGGCGACGAGGCGGATCATCGCCGCGACCGACGTGATGCAGTTGATGCTGGCCGGCCGTTCGACCGCCGCGAACAGCCGCTCGATCGTCGCGTGCGGCCCCGAGTGGCGCGAGAAGCTGATGATCGGAAAACCGGCCAGCCGCGCGACGTCGAGCGGCTGGCCGCCGAGCCCGAGGCGCGGGCTCGCGGCCCAGCGCACCGGGAATTCGCACAGCGGCAGGTTCGTGAAGTCCGGGCCCGGCACCGGGTCGGTCTGCAGGATCAGGTCGACGCCGTCGGTGCTGAGCAGGCGAATCAGATGCAGCGTCGTGTCGCTCGTGATCTCGACGTCGAGGCGCGGATAGCGCTCGCGCAGTTGCGCCATCAGCGCGGGAAACCAGCTGTGCACGATCGATTCGATCACGCCGATCCGGATCAGGCCCGCATCGCTTGCTGCGTCGATGTCGCGCCGCATTTCGCCATCGAGCCGCACGATCCGCTCCGCGTAGGCCAGCATGCGTCGGCCCGCCGGCGTGAGCGTGGCCGAGCGCGTGTTGCGGTCGAACAGGCGCACGTCGAACGCTTCCTCGAGCGATGCGATGCGGCTCGACACGGCAGCCTGCGTCGTATGCAGTTTCTCGGCCGTGAGCCGGAAGTTTTCCAGCTTCGCGAGCCAGACGAAGGTTTCCAGAAACCGGATGTTCATCGAATTCCGAACGGTGAGGCGGTGCCGCGCCAGGCGGCGGATCGGGACGATGTTAACGGATTCGGAAGCGCGCACGCACGCGCCGCAGGTTCGGGTGGCGTCAAAGCCGGTCGAACGCGAGCGTCGGCACGTCGACGACCATCGCGCCGCCGTCCGCGACGAGCGTCGCGCCGGTCACGAACGACGCGTCCGGCGACGCCAGGAACGCGCAGACGGCCGCGATCTCGTCGGGATCGGCCGCGCGCCGCAGCGGCACGTCGGCGCTGACGCGGGCGTACGCACCGTCGAGCGAATCGCCGTGCGCGGCCATCAGCGGCTCCATTTCCGCGTCGGCCATCGGCGTGCGGACCCAGCCCGGGCAGACGGCGTTCGCCCGCACGCCGTGCGGACCGTAGTCGCGCGCGAGCGATCGCGCCAGGCCGAGCAGCGCGTGCTTGCCGACCGTGTAGCCGCATACGCCGGGCCCGGCCGCGAGCGCCGCGATCGACGCGACCAGCACGATATTGCCGCGCTGCGCGATCAGGTCGGGCAGGCACGCGCGCGCGCTGACGAATGCGGTGTCGAGGTTCGCATGCATCGCAGCGCGCCACTGCGCGTCGTCGGTTTCGTCCGCACGGCCGATGCCGTGGCCGCCCGCGCAGGCGACAAGCGCATCGACGCGGCCGAAGCGTGCGGCGATGCGCGGCAGGAAGCCGGCCCAGTCGGCGGCGCTCGCGGCGTCGCCGGCCAGCGCGAGGCCCCCCGTTTCGGCAGCCAGCGCGTCGAGCGGCGCCTGGCGGCGCCCGATCAGCACGACGCGGTCGCCGCGGCGGGCGAAGCGGCGCGCGCAGGC
>NZ_JAKWFH010000095.1:0-14379 GCF_029522185.1 Burkholderia sp. IO2
GCCGACGCCGGCGCCATCGCCGGTTCGGCCGGCCGCTGCGCCGGTGCGCGCGCCTCGAGCGCCTGCGCTTTCTCGCGCCGGCGCACGGCCGATGCGAGCCGCACGCCGCCGAGGCCCAGCACGATCAGCGCGACCCCGGCCACGGCCGACAGCACCCGGCCGGCGGCCGCGAGCGCGGGCCCGCTGCCGGTGCCGATCGACCACACGACCGTCAGCACGCCGGTCAACCAGTACACATGGCCGACCGAGCGCGCGACGGGCGCCGTGAGGTCACCGTTGAACGCCGCATGAAACGCGAGCCACGCGAGCCCGAGCAGCGCGATGCCGAACGCCTGGCCGAGCATCGCCGGCTGGATGTTCGCCAGTTGCAGCGCATTGAACAGCGCCTGCCAGGGCGTCAGCACGAACAGCACGCCGAACGCCAGCAGCAGCACGGCGTCGACGATCAGCACGGCTCGCAGCAGCGGTTTCATCGGCGCTCAGTCCACGTGGTAGTTCGGCGCTTCCTTCGTGATCTGCACGTCGTGCACGTGCGACTCGCGCATGCCCGCCGCGGTGATCTGGACGAATTCGGCCTTCTCGTGCAGCTCGTCGATCGTCTTGCAACCGCAGTAGCCCATGCTCGCGCGCACGCCGCCGACCAGCTGGAACAGGATCGCGTTGACCGAACCCTTGTACGCGACGCGGCCTTCGATGCCTTCCGGCACGAGCTTGTCGATGTTCGCCGAATTGTCCTGGAAGTAGCGGTCAGCCGCGCCGTCCTTCATCGCACCGACCGAACCCATGCCGCGGTACGACTTGTACTGGCGGCCCTGGTACAGGAACACGTCGCCCGGCGCCTCTTCGGTGCCCGCGAACATGCTGCCCATCATCACCGCATTCGCGCCGGCCGCGAGGGCCTTCGACACGTCGCCCGAGAAGCGCACGCCGCCGTCGGCGATGCACGGCACGCCGGTACCCTTCAGCGCTTCCGCGACGTTCGCGATCGCGCTGATCTGCGGCACGCCGACACCCGCGACGATCCGCGTCGTGCAGATCGAACCCGGGCCGATACCGACCTTGACCGCGTCCGCGCCGTATTCGACCAGCGCCTTCGCGGCGGCGGCCGTCGCGATGTTGCCGCCGATCACCTCGACGTGCGGGAAGTTCTGCTTGACCCAGCGCACGCGCTCGAGCACGCCCTTGCTGTGGCCGTGCGCGGTATCGACGACGATCACGTCGACGCCGGCCTGCACCAGCAGCTCGACACGCTCTTCGTTGTCCGGACCGACGCCGACCGCCGCGCCTGCGCGCAGCTTGCCGTGTTCGTCCTTGCACGCGTCCGGGTGTTCGGTCTGCTTCGTGATGTCCTTGACGGTCATCAGGCCGCGCAGTTCGAACGCGTCGTTGACGACCAGCACGCGCTCGAGGCGGTGGCTGTGCATCAGCGCCTTCGCTTCGGCGAGCGGCGTGCCTTCCTTGACCGTGACGAGGCGCTCGCGCGGCGTCATGATCGACTTGACCGGCTCGTCGAGGCGCGTTTCGAAACGCAGGTCGCGGTTCGTGACGATGCCGACCAGTTGCGGGCCTTCGACGACCGGGAAGCCCGAGATGCCATGCTGGCGCGACAGCGCGATCACGTCGCGCACCTTCATTTGCGGCGGCACCGTGATCGGGTCGCGGACGACGCCCGACTCGAAACGCTTGACCTTCGCGACTTCGCGGGCCTGTTCGGCCGGCGTGAGATTCTTGTGGACGATACCGACGCCACCCTGCTGCGCCATCGCGATCGCGAGGCGACCTTCGGTGACCGTGTCCATCGCGGCGGACACGAGCGGCATGTTCAGGGAGATGTTGCGGGTCAGCTTGGTCTTGAGGCTGGTGTCGCGCGGGAGAACGTCGGAGAAGGCGGGAACAAGGAGCACGTCATCGAAAGTGAGTGCTTTTTGGATCAGACGCATGGCAAATCCTATGGGCGCAAAAGCGAATTATACGCGAAGCGCCGCGAATTTTCACAACACGAACAACGGCTTAGCCGGTTTCGGCCGTTCGGGGGCCGAATCGTTCGGATCGCCGTTCGGTTCGTTTTCGATCGCCTTTCGTTTCACCGCCGCATCGCGCCATTCGCGCAACCGGCCGCCGGGCGGCGAGTGCCCGTGTCGCGGCGGGGCCACACGGCCGCGACGGCGGCGGCCGCGCGCACGGCCCGGCGCCCCGCCGAAGCGGCTTGCCAGCCCTGCTTCACGCCAGCCCGGCGGCACGGGCGATCATCGCCACGCCGCCCGCCACCACCCCGCAACCGACGATCCGCGCGACGCGCCCGCCGATCGACTCAGCGCGTTCGGCGGCGATTGCGACCGTCACGACGGCCATCACGCGCAGATCCATCATGCCGGCCGCCAGCGCGACGGCCATCAGGTTCCCGCAACACGCGCCGCACCGGATCGCGGCGCGCACGCCGTACCGCCACGCCGTGACGACCGCCACCCGCGACGGGTGCACGCCATGTGCCGCCGCGTGCCGGCAACCCGCCAGCCGGCGCGCCTTCCACGCGGAGAATTGCAACGCGCCTGCGGCCAGCACGACGACGCCCGCCGCGACCGGCATCGCACGGGCAAGCGCCGGCAGCCGGGCGGCGGCCGTCGTCAGCACCGCGCCGGCCGGAAACATGAGTGCCCCGAGCGCCATCCAGACCGAGAAGTACCCTGCGCCCGCGACGACGACGAGCCAGGCCGACCGCGCCGCCGCCGCCGGACCGATGCGCTGGCGGTAGCACCAGAGCATCGGCGCGAGCACGGGCAGCATCATCGTCACCGTCATCGCGCCCCACATTCCGGCGAACGCCGCGAATGCGCGCCCGGCGCTCTGGCCGCACGGCCGCAACCAGGCGGCCGAGGCCATCCAGCCGCCGGTCATCGGCTCGCCGCCCATCGCCGCCATCGACGTGTGCTGGGCCAGCGTCGCCGCCGCGGCGACCGCGAACACGGCCGCAACCGCCGCGCCGAATGCGCGCGGATCGGCGGCCGCCTCACCGGTGGTCGTTCGTATCATCGCGCGCGCCCGTCCGTGGCCGGCCCGCTCAGCCGCGCGCGTACTCATCGTGACGGCGCCACCACGGGCCGGCCTCGTTGCGTCCGCGCGGCGCGCGGTCGAGCCACTGGTACATCCCCCACAACCCGTCGAGGCCGCGCGCGTAGGTCGAATACGTGTGATAGATCGCGCCATCCTCGCGCACGAACGCGCTCATCCCCGGCCGGTCGAGCGAATACGTGACCGCGTCGGTGCCGCACGTGGCCGCGAACTGCACGACGGGCGCCGGCGGCGGATCCATGTCCATCGCGTGACCGGCCCGCGCGTAGTTGTATTCGACGTCGCCCGCGCGCTGCTGCGTTTCGGTGAACGACACGTTGAAGTCGAAGTTGAAATCGCTGCCGACCGACGACGCCCACGGGAACGTCCACCCCATCCGCTGCCGGTACGCGAGCAGTTTCGCGAGCGGCGCGCGCGACACGGCCGCGAGCGTCACGTCGTGGTGCGCCAGATGCACGGCGAAGCCGTCGAAGCCGTCGGCGAGCGCCGAGCACGACGGGCAGCCGGCCTTGTAGTCGGGGCCGAACATGAAGTGATAGACCAGCAGTTGCGAACGGCCGCGAAACAGGTCGTCGAGCGTCGCCTGCCCTGCCTCGGTATCGAACCGGTAAGTCTTGTCGACGCGCACCCACGGCAGCGCCTGGCGCCGCCGCGCGAGTTCGTCGCTTTGCCGCGTCAGCGCCTTTTCCGCGTCGAGCAGCGCGCGGCGTTCGACCAGCCATTCGTCGCGGGTTCCGGTGAGATGGGTCGTCATTGCGGGTTCCTCCTTCCGATGGGTATCCGGGCACGGCGTACGGGGCCGTGTGCGTGGTGCTAGATTAGTGCCGGGCATCGGACCGGAGGGAGTGACAACTGTGTCGGGATTCGGATGGATTCGCTGATCACGGCGGCCGCGCGCGCGCTCGCGGCCGGTGACGCGCTCGGTGCGCTGAACCGCGTCGCGCTGCGCGACGATGCGCCGGCGCTCGCACTGCGCGGGATCGCGCTCGCGCAGCTCGGCGATTTCGAACGCGCGCACGCGCTCGTCCGCGGCGCCGCGCGTGCGTTCGGTGCGAAGGAAGCGGTTGCACGGGCGCGCTGCGTCGTCGCGGAAGCCGACATCGCGCTCGCGTCGCGCGACCTGCGCTGGCCGACGCGTGCGCTCGAGGCGGCCTGCGCGACGCTCGACGCACACGGCGACCGCGCGAACGCCGCGCATGCCCGCTATCTCGGGGTACGCCGGTTGCTGCTGATCGGCCATCTGGACGAGGCCGAGCAGCTGCTGGCGCATCTCGATCCCGCACCGCTGCCGCCCGCGTCGCGCGCCGCCCATGAATTGATCGCGGCCGGCATCGCGATGCGCCGCATCCGCACGCACGCAGCCCGTGCGGCGCTTGCCCGTGCCCGCGCGGCCGCCCGCGCCGCCGGCATTGCCGCGCTGACGGCCGAGGTCGACACCGCGGCGCGCGTGCTCGACGCACCGGCCGCCCGGCTCATCGCACGCGGCACGTCGCGGCTCGTGCCGCTCGACGAAGTGGAGACGCTGTTCGAATCGAATGCGCTCGTCGTCGACGCGTGCCGCCACACGGTGCGCGATGCGCGCACGACCGTGTCGCTCGCGCGCCGCCCGGTGCTGTTCGTGCTCGCCCGTGCGCTCGGCGAGGCGTGGCCGGCCGACGTGTCGAGAAACGCGCTCGTCGCCGCCGCGTTCCGCGCGAAACAGGCGGACGAATCGCATCGCGCGCGGCTGCGCGTCGAGATCGGCCGGCTGCGGGCGGTGCTGCGCCCGCTCGCGAACGTCGTCGCGACGCCGCGCGGCTTCGCGCTCGAACCGCTCGGCGTGCGCGAAACCGTCGTCCTCGCGCGCCCGGTCGACGATCGCCATGCGGCCGTGCTCGCGCTCCTCGCCGACGGCGAAGCGTGGTCGAGTTCCGCGCTGGCGCTTGCGCTCGGCGCCAGCCAGCGCACGGTGCAGCGCGCGCTCGATTCGCTCGCGGAAACCGGCAAGGTACAGGCGCTCGGCCGCGCACGCGCGCGCCGCTGGCTGACGCCGCCGCTGCCCGGATTCGCGACGACCTTGTTACTCCCGGTTGCGCTGCCGGGAGATTAGGATGGCCGCATCGAACGACGAGGTGACGAACATGAAACGCTCCACTGCAGACATCCTTCACGAGTACGGTCCGTTTCCGGGCGTCGACGGCGTGCACGGCGTCACGTTCGACGGGCAGCACGTGTGGTACGCGTCCGGCGACAAGCTGAACGCGCTCGACCCCGAGCGCGGCACGACGGTCCGTTCGCTCGACGTCGCCGCGCACGCGGGCACCGCGTTCGACGGTCGCCACCTGTTCCAGATCGTCGAGGACCGCATCGAGAAGATCGACCCCGAATCGGGTCGCGTGCTCGCGACGATCCCGGCGCCCGGCGGCGGCGCCGATTCGGGGCTCGCGTGGGCGGAAGGCACGCTGTGGGTCGGCCAGTACCGCGAACGCAAGATTCATCAGGTGGATCCGCAATCGGGCGCCGTGCTGCGCACGATCGAATCGAACCGCTTCGTCACCGGCGTGACGTGGGTCGACGGCGAGCTGTGGCATGGCACGTGGGAAGGCGACCAGAGCGACCTGCGGCGCATCGATCCGCGCACGGGCCAGGTGCTCGAGCAGATCGACATGCCGGCCGGCGTCGGCGTCTCGGGGCTCGAATCCGACGGTCACGACCGCTTCTACTGCGGCGGCGGCAACAGCGGCAAGCTGCGCGCCGTGCGCCGCCCGACGCGCACGCATGCCGACAGCGACGGCACGGCGGCGACACCCGATCCGGCAGACGGCTGATCCACCGCGCGCCCACGCTGCCAGGACGCGCCGCCCCGCGCCGAGTGCAGGAATGAACAAGACGCCGCCGCGACGGCATCGCTAAGATGCGCGCACGTCAATCATTTGTTCGGAGCGGTCGATGCAGCGCGGCGTGGTGTACGGTGTCCTGGCAGGCGCCCTGTGGGGCATGGTGTTTCTCGTGCCGCGGCTGCTGACCGATTTCTCGCCGCTGCTGCTGAGCGCCGGCCGCTATACGATGTACGGACTCGTGTCGCTCGCGGCCGCGTTGCCGGCCGCCCGCTCGCTGCTCGCGCGGCTGACCCGCGAGGATCTCGTCGCACTGGTGAAGCTCGCCGTCGTCGGCAACGTCGCGTATTACATGCTGCTGTCCGGCGCCGTGCACCTGATCGGCATCGCGCCCAGTTCCCTGATCGTCGGCGTACTGCCCGTGACCGTCACGCTCGCGGGCCTCGGCGACCACGGCGCCGTGCCGCTGCGGCGGCTCGCCGCCCCGCTCGCGCTGGTGATCGCGGGCATCGTCTGCATCAACGTCGACCTATTCACGTCCGAAGCCGCGCACGCCACGACGCTCGCCCAGAAGCTCGCGGGCATCGCCTGCGCGGCGGGCGCGCTCGCGAGCTGGACCTGGTATGCGGTGGCGAACGCGCGCTACCTGCAGCGCCATCATCGCTTCGGCGGCAACGAATGGTCGGTGCTGTGGGGTGTCGTGACGGGTTTGATCGGCGGGCTCTGCTGGCTCGCGATCCTCGCAGTGCCCGCCGGCACGGTGCAGGCGGCCGTCCCGGCATCGCGCTGGCAATTGTTCTGGCTGCTGAATCTCGTGCTCGCGATCGTCGCGTCGTGGCTCGGCAACGGGCTGTGGAATGCCGCGTCGAAGCGGCTGCCGCTCACGCTGTCGGGCCAGTTGATCGTGTTCGAAACCGTGTTCGCGATGCTGTACGCGTTCGTGTACGACCAGCGGATGCCGCACGCGCTCGAGATCGCCGCGCTCGTACTGCTGCTCGCCGGCGTGTACGGCTCGGTGCGACGGCACGGCGACACGCCGGGCAGCGCATCGACAAATGCAAACGCCGCGGCGCACTGAGCGCCGCGGCGTTTGATCAGACCAATCCGAGCGAACCGCGCGTCAGCGCGCGTCCTTGTGCATCCACTTGCGGCCCTCGATCGAGCCGGCGCGGCGGGATTTGTCGACGCGCCGCTGGCGCGCGAGCTTCGGATCGACGATCAGCGGGCGGTAGATCTCGACGCGATCGCGATCGACGAGCGGCGCATCGAGCGGCGCGAGCTTGCCGTAGACACCCGTCTTCGCGTGCGCGAGATCGATCTCCGGGTGCAGCGCGAGCACGCCGCTCGCATCGATGGCCGAACGCACGGTCGCGCCTTCGGGCAGCGACAGCGGAATCAGCGTCTGGCGGTCCGGCAGTGCGTAGCAGACTTCGATCGACAGCATCGCGTCACCCCTTCCCGTAGCGCTGATCGGCGCGCTTCACGAACGAATCGACGAACGTGTTCGCGATGTGGCTGAACACCGGCCCGATGATTTTCTCGAGCAGGATGCTCGAAAACTCGTAGTGCAGCGCGAATTCGATCTTGCACGCATCGGCACGCAGCGGGATGAAGCGCCATGAGCCCGTGAACTTCTTGAACGGCCCGTCCGCGAACTCCATGTCGATCCGGGTCGGACGCTGCTGCGTGTTGCGCGTCGCGAAATGCTGCTTGATGCCCTTGAAGTTGATGTCGATGCGCGCTTCCATCCCGCTCTCGTCCTGACGGCGAATCTCGACACCGCCGCACCAGGGCAGGAAATTGGGGTAGTCGGCCACGTCGGTGACGAGGTCGAACATCTGTTCCGCCGAGTGGCGGATCAATACGGTTTTCTGGACATCTGCCATAAATCGCGCGGCATCGCTTAAAGTGGGAACGCCAAGCCGGGCGATTCCCGCCCTGCTTTGCTAAAATCGTGATTTTAAACGAGTTGGCCCGATCCTTTCATGAGCATCATCGACAACAGGAAAGCGCACTTCGATTATCACATCGAGGAACGCTACGAGGCGGGGCTCGTGCTGGAGGGCTGGGAAGTCAAGGCGCTGCGCGCCGGGCGCGGCCAGATCAAGGAAGGCTACGTCGTGGTGAAGAACGCCGAGATCTTCCTGATCGGTACCCATATCAGCCCGCTGCCCGAAGCCTCCACGCACATCAAGCCCGACCCGGTTCGCACGCGCAAGCTGCTGCTGCACCGCGAGGAAATCAAGAAGCTGATCGGCAAGGTCGAGCAGCGCGGCTACACGCTCGTGCCGCTGAACTTCCACTACAAGGGCGGCCGCGTGAAGTGCGACATCGCGCTCGCGAAGGGCAAGAAGCTGCACGACAAGCGTGAAACCGAGAAGAAACGCGACTGGGAACGCGAGAAGGCACGCATCATGCGCGCCGGCACCTGACACACCCCGCGCGCATCGCAAACGACACGGCCCGCTCGAAGCGGGCCGTGTTGCTTTGAACTGCCTGAATCGCGCGGCGGGTCGCCCGGCTGCGCGACGATTCGCCGCACGACGATGCGTGCGCGGCAACCGCGCGCGCATCGATTTCGGGCTCAGCCCTTCGCGACCGACGCCGCGCCCGCGCTCTTGACGATCGTCAGCGCCGACGAAATTGCGGTGCCGAGATCCGACAGGTTCGACGGCACGATCAGCGTGTTGCCCTGCTTCGCGAGATTCGAGAACGCGCCGACATACTGCTCGGCGACCTTCAGGTTCACCGCGTCCATCCCGCCTTGCGACTGGATCGCGCTCGCGATCTTCTGGATCGCCTGCGCGTTCGCCTCGGCCACCGCCAGAATCGCGGCGGCTTCGCCCTGCGCCTGATTGATCGCGGCCTGCCGCTCGCCTTCCGACTTCTGGATCGCGGCTTCGCGCGCACCCGACGCGAGGTTGATCTGCTCCTGCTTGCGACCTTCGGATGCGGCGATCAGCGCACGCTTTTCGCGCTCCGCGGTGATCTGCGCCTGCATCGCGTGCAGGATCTCCTTCGGCGGCGTCAGGTCCTTGATCTCGTAGCGCAGCACTTTCACGCCCCAGTTCGCCGCGGCCTGATCGAGCGCCGACACGATGTTGTGGTTGATGAAATCGCGTTCCTCGAACGTCTTGTCGAGTTCGAGCTTGCCGACCACCGAGCGCAACGTCGTTTGCGCGAGCTGCGTGATCGCCAGCACGAAGTTGCTCGATCCATACGATGCCTTCATCGGATCGGTCACCTGGAAGTACAGCACGCCGTCCACCTGCAACTGCGTGTTGTCGCGCGTGATGCAGACCTGGCTCGGCACGTCGAGCGGAATTTCCTTCAGCACGTGCCGGTACGCGATGCGATCGACGAACGGCAGCACGATATTGAGGCCGGGCGACAACGTCGCGTGGTAGCGCCCGAAGCGCTCGAGCACCCATGCATGCTGCTGCGGCACGATCTTCACCGTCTTCGACACGATCACGATCGCGATGACGAGCAGGACAACCCAGATGATCAGCGAATCCATGAAATATTCCCTCCTTGTTGTATCAGCGGACGATCAGCCCGCGGGTTTCGCCACGACCACGAGGCAATTGCCGCGCACGGCGCTCACCTGGTACACGTGCGCATCGTCGCGCTCGCCGGCCGCGAGTTCGACGTCCCAGTCGGCGCCGCGATACTGCACGCGTGCGCGGCCGTCACGCCACGCGTCGACCGTGACGGTCGAGCCGATATCGAGATTGACGTCGGGATTCGTCGACGTGTCGCGCTTCTGCTTGCGACCGAGCCCCGAGCGGCGCAGCACGATCATCGCGACGATCGCGACCGCGGCCGCCGCGCCGAACTGCACGTGCGGCGCGAAACCGGCCAGTTGCAACAGCCCGCCGGCGAGAAAGCCGAGCGCGATCATCAGCAGATAGAACGTACCGGTCAGCAATTCGGCCACGACCAGCACGCCGCCCCCGACCCACCAGAACAGATGCCCCGACATCATTGTGGTCTCCAGAAAAACGTCCCCGATGCTCACTATATTCGTTGCGCTCGCAGCTGTGCGAAGCGGTCGGCACTCCTTGGGGCGGCCCGGCGAGTACCGACGAAAAAAAACACCCCGGTGCTTACCGGGGTGTTTATAGCACGAACCTTGCATTTTGCCTTCAACGAAAGTGCGGCGGACCGCCCTTTCGCCGAAGTTGCATCACGAATCGTTACTTGCGGTTGGCGGCGAGCGCCTGCCACGTATCGATGATCGTGTCGGGGTTCAGCGAGATCGACACGATGCCTTCGTCCGTCAGCCATTGCGCGAAGTCCGGGTGATCGGACGGGCCCTGGCCGCAGATCCCGACGTACTTGCCCATCTTGCGGCAGGTATCGATCGCCCGCTTCAGCAGGAACTTGACGGCCGGGTCGCGTTCGTCGAAGTCGACGGCCAGCAGCTCCATGCCCGAATCGCGGTCGAGGCCGAGCGTGAGCTGCGTAAGGTCGTTCGAGCCGATCGAGAAACCGTCGAAGTGTTGCAGGAACTCCTCGGCGAGGATCGCGTTGGTCGGGACTTCGCACATCATCACGAGGCGCAGGCCGTTTTCGCCGCGCTTCAGGCCGAACTTCTCGAGCAGGCCGACGACGCGCTCCGCCTGCTTCACGGTCCGCACGAACGGCACCATGATCTCGACGTTGGTCAGGCCCATCTCGTCACGCACGCGCTTCAGTGCACGGCATTCCATCTCGAACGCCTGCGCGAAGTCCTCGGCGATGTAGCGCGACGCGCCGCGGAAGCCCAGCATCGGGTTTTCCTCGTCCGGCTCGTAACGCGAACCGCCGATCAGCTTCTTGTACTCGTTCGACTTGAAGTCGGACAGACGCACGATCACGGGCTTCGGATAGAACGCCGCCGCGATCGTCGCGACGCCTTCCGTCAGCTTGTCGACGTAGAACTGGCGCGGCGACGCGTGACCGCGCGCAACGCTCTCGACCGCCTTCTTCAGGTCCTGGTCGATGTTCGGGTACTCGAGGATCGCCTTCGGGTGCACGCCGATGTTGTTGTTGATGATGAACTCGAGACGCGCGAGGCCAACACCACCGTTCGGCAGTTGCGAGAAGTCGAACGCGAGCTGCGGGTTGCCGACGTTCATCATGATCTTGACCGGGATTTCCGGCAGTTCGCCGCGCTGCACTTCCGTGACTTCCGTCTCGAGCAGCCCGTCGTAGATCTTGCCTTCGTCGCCTTCCGCGCACGACACGGTGACGAGCGCGCCGTCCTTCAGGATGTCGGTCGCATCGCCGCAGCCGACGACGGCCGGCACGCCGAGTTCACGCGCGATGATCGCCGCGTGGCAGGTGCGGCCGCCACGGTTCGTGACGATCGCCGCCGCACGCTTCATCACCGGCTCCCAGTTCGGGTCGGTCATGTCGGCCACCAGCACGTCGCCCGGCTGCACGCGTTCCATTTCCGACGGGTCCTGGATCACGCGCACGGGGCCCGCGCCGATCTTCTGGCCGATCGCGCGACCCGTCGCGAGCACCTGCGACTGGCCCTTCAGCTTGAAGCGCTGCTCGGCCTTGCCGGTTGCCTGGCTCTTCACCGTTTCCGGACGCGCCTGCAGGATGAAGATCTTGCCGTCGCGGCCGTCCTTGCCCCACTCGATGTCCATCGGACGCTGGTAGTGCTTCTCGATGATGACCGCGTACTTCGCCAGCTCGATCACGTCTTCATCGGTGATCGAGTAGCGGTTGCGCTGCTCGTGCGGCACGTCGACCGTCTTCACGCGGCCCGGTTCGCCCGGCTGCGTGAACTCCATCTTGATCAGCTTCGAGCCGATCGAGCGGCGGATGATCGGGTACTTGTCCTGCGCGAGCGTCGTCTTGAACACGTAGAACTCGTCCGGGTTCACCGCGCCCTGCACGACGGTTTCGCCCAGGCCGTAGCTCGACGTGATGAATACGGCGTCCTTGAAGCCCGATTCGGTATCGATCGTGAACATCACGCCGGCGGCGCCGACGTCCGAGCGGACCATGCGCTGCACGCCGGCCGACAGCGCGACTTCGGCGTGCGTGAAGCCCTTGTGCACGCGATACGAGATCGCGCGGTCGTTGTACAGCGACGCGAACACGTGCTTCATGCGGTCGAGCACGTCCTCGATGCCGACGACGTTCAGGTACGACTCCTGCTGGCCGGCGAACGATGCGTCGGGCAGGTCTTCCGCGGTCGCGGACGAGCGCACGGCGAACGACAGCTCGCTCGGCGAGCCGTTCTTCAGCACTTCGAACTGCGCGCGGATTTCCTGCTCGAGGCGCGGCTGCAGCGGTGCGTCGACGATCCACTTGCGGATTTCGGCGCCGGCTTCGGCGAGCGCCTTCACGTCGTCGATGTCGAGCGACTCGAGACGCTTGGCGATGCGATCGGTGAGGTCGTTGTGCTTGAGGAAATCGCGGAACGCGAGCGCGGTCGTGGCGAAACCGGTGGGTACGCGAACGCCTGCTTCGGAAAGCTGGCTGATCATCTCGCCGAGCGACGCATTCTTGCCGCCCACGATCTCCACATCGGTCATCCGCAACTGCTCGAACGGAATTACATACGCCTGGTCCTTTGCGACGTTTGCTGCGTTAGTCATACAAGCCCCTAAGTGTGAAAAAAATGCTCGATCGCGCAAGTGGGCTCGAACGCGGGCGCTTGCAAAAAGGCGCGGCGCGTCTTGCGCAACCTGTTAGATAAACACTCGCAGCGGCGAAAATCTTTCGACCCGATTTGCAAAAATCCCGGCAGAAGGGCGATATTTGCAGACAAATCGCCAGACTTGCCGGGAATTCTGGAATCGCGCGGCCCAGCCACGGGCGCCGTTCGCGCCCCGCCCCCGCAATTGCTTATCCAACAGGTTGCCGCTATTCTACCGTGCCGGCTGCCGGATGTGGCGCGACCTTGTCACTGGGTCTGGAGGCGAACCTCCAGCCGCCCGCGCAACCGCCCTTCACGCTCGACGCCCAGATTCATGCTGCCTACCGTATTCATCGTCTCCGACGGCACCGGGATCACTGCCGAAACCTTCGCGCATTCGATCCTCTCCCAGTTCGACCAGAAATTCCGCCTCGTGCGCGTGCCGTTCGTCGACTCGCTCGACAAGGCCTATGCGACCGTCGAGAAGATCAACGAGGCCGCCGTGCACGACGGCCGTCGCGCGATCGTATTCACGACGCTCGTCGACAGCGAGTCGAACGACATCGTCAAACGCTCGAACGCGCTCGTGCTCGACATGTTCCAGCGCTTCGTCGAACCGCTCGAGCAGGAACTGGAGCTCAAGTCGAGCCATGCAATGGGCCGCGGCCACCAGAACGCGGACACCGAGGAATACAAGACGCGGATCGAGGCGATCAATTTCTCGCTCGCGCACGACGACGGCCAGTCGAACCGCAACCTGTCGGAAGCCGACGTGATCCTCGTCGGCGTGTCGCGCAGCGGCAAGACGCCGACGAGCCTGTACCTCGCGATGCAGTACGGCGTGAAGGCGGCCAACTATCCGCTGATTCCGGAAGATTTCGAGCGCGGCAAGCTGCCGTCGGCGCTGTCGCCGTACAGCGAGAAGCTGTTCGGGCTGTCGATCGACCCGCAGCGCCTGTCGGAGATCCGCAACGAGCGCCGGCCAGGCAGCAAGTACGCGGCGCCCGAGAACTGCCGCTACGAGATCAACGAGGCCGAAGCGATGATGCGTCGCGAAGGGATCAAGTGGCTGTCGTCCACGCACAAGTCGATCGAGGAAATCGCGACGACGATCCTGCAGGAAATCCGTCTCGACCGGCAGTCGTACTGAGCGTCGGTGCGCTGGCGGCCGTCTGGCCGCCGCCCAAAGCAAAAAAAAAGGCCGCGTCGAATGAACTGCACCCCAAAAGTTGGACTAGATCCAACCTTTGGGGTGTTTTTCATGACGAAGTACGACGAACGTTTTCGGCGTCGAGTGGTTCAGGCGTACCTGGCTGGAGAGGCCGGCACCAAGACACTTGCTCACCGTTACGGAGTGGGCGGGACGATGGTGCGACGTTGGGTGGCGAGCTATCGCGAGCATGGTGAACAGGGGCTGCGCAAGAAGCACAGCCACTACGACGCGCGATTCAAGTTGTCAGTCCTTCAGCGGATGCGGCGCGATGAGCTGTCGTATGCGCAGGTGGCAGCGCTATTCGGCATCCGCAATGAACGAAGCATCCCGATCTGGGAGCGTCTGTATCATGAGGGCGGAACCTGTCCGCGTTTTTGTGGGCGAGGCGGTTGAACAGCCGGTTATCCGCGCGCCTGCGTAAATCGCTCGCCGAACAGGATAGCAAACTGGTTCATCGCTGATTTCCAGTCGAAGGCGGACCGCACGGTCTTGGCCAGTACGTTGCGTAGCGCCAGCCAGAGCAGCTTGATGGCTGCCTCGTCATTCGGGAAGTGACCACGGGTCTTGATGATCTTGCGCAACTGCATGTTCAGACTCTCGATGGCGTTGGTCGTATAAACAACCCGTCGAATCTCCGG
>NZ_JAKWFH010000096.1:0-13933 GCF_029522185.1 Burkholderia sp. IO2
TGTCCAAGGTCGCGCTTGTTGCCTGCATGCGCAAGCTCCTAACCATGCTCAATGCCATGGTCAAAACCAACACGCCTTGGGACGATTCACTTCATCGGGCTTGACTCGGAAGACGGTTACTCAGTCGTGTTTCAGTCCGTCGATCACGTCCAGCAACGCCTGCCGCAACGCGATGACGTCGACGGTTGCGCCCGGCTTGGCCGCCCCACGCGCATCGATGGCCTGCGCGTCGGATTCGGCTGGCTCCGCCGCGGCCCGCTCGCTGCCCGGCGAATCGAGCCGGTTGCGCGCGCCGTTGATCGTGAAGCCCTGCTCGTACAGCAATTCGCGAATCCGCCGGATCAGCAGCACTTCGTGATGCTGGTAATACCGCCGGTTGCCGCGCCGCTTCACCGGCCGCAGTTGAGTGAATTCCTGTTCCCAGTAACGCAGCACATGTGGTTTGACCCCGCACAGTTCGCTGACTTCGCCGATCGTGAAGTAGCGCTTCGCGGGAATCGGAGGCAAGACGACTTTCTCAACCGTGGTGGTCATCGTCGGTTAACCGTCGGTAAAGGGTGCGCGGCGGCCGCGCGGGGCGTGGGCGCGCGTCTTACTCCGCGCCGTTTTCGACCAGCGCCTTCAGCTTCTGGCTCGCGTGGAAGGTTACCACCCGGCGGGCCGCGATCGGAATCGCCTCGCCCGTCTTCGGATTGCGGCCCGGACGCTGCGGCTTGTCGCGCAACTGGAAATTGCCGAACCCCGACAGCTTGACGCTTTCACCGTTTTCGAGCGCGTCGCGGATCACTTCGAAAAACGCCTCGACCATGTCCTTCGCTTCACGCTTGTTCAGCCCGACGCTGTCGAACAGCAACTCCGCCAGTTCCGCCTTCGTCAGCGTCGGCGTCTCGGTGGACGCCGGCGCCGAAGCGTCGCGGTTCATCGCGCTGCGTTGCGCCGTCAGGAGGGCTTCGAATTCACTCGAGGTCATGTCGTTCATATCTGCCATACAGCGCGTTGAATCAAAACTTACGATGGAAAAAAGCCGCCCGCGAACGGGCGGGCCCTCTCCTTAGCCGCGCAGGCGCGCCCCGGCGCGAGCCATCCGCTCGACCAGCGTCTGAATCGCCTGGTCGACGACCTCGTCCTGCAGCGTGCCAGCCGCATCCTGCAGCGTCACGCGGAAGGCAAGGCTCTTCTCGTTCGCGGCAAGACCACCGGAAGTATTTGATTTTGCACGAAATTCGTCGAAGAGTACAACCTTCTGAACGAATCGGCAGGCCTCTTCGGCAAGCGCCTTCTTCATTTCGTCGAAAAGTGCCTGAACCTCGACCGCCTGATCGACGACAACGGCGATATCGCGACGGACCGGCGGGAATTTCGACACGTCGGTCGGCGCGGGCAGCGCACGGGCGATCAGCGCGTCCGCGTCAATCTCGAACATCACCGGCGGGTGCGGCAGCTCATATTTCTGCATCAGGCGCGGATGCAACTCGCCGATCCAGCCGACCGCGCGGCCATCGATTTCGATGCGTGCGCCGCGGCCCGGATGAAGGGCCGGATGCTCGGCCTTCACGAAACGCGCAACCGCCGGCGCGAGCAGCGCTTCGAGATCGCCCTTCACGTCGAAGAAATCGACCGCGCGGGTCGTCACGCCCCACTGCTCGTCGAGTGCCGGACCGTACGCCAGCGCGCCGACGCGCTTGGGCTGCGCATGGCCTTCGACCGCCAGCTCGCCGGCCTTCACCGACGGATCGGCGACGAACACGCGCCCCGATTCGAACACGCGCACGCGATCGGCACGACGGTTCAGGTTGTGGCGCAGCACGGCGATCAGGCTGCCGAACAGCGTCGTACGCATCACCGAGAGCTGGCTCGCGATCGGGTTCAGCAGGCGGATCGGGTTGTCGTTGCCCGCGAAATCGTGCTCCCACTCCGCATCGACGAAGCTGAAGTTGACGGTTTCCGCGTAGTCGCGCGCGGCCAGCGCGTGACGGATGTCGTGGATCGACCGCCGCGTCTCGTGGGTCGCGCGCATTTCGCTCGTCGCGACCGGCGGCCGGGCCGGGATCTTCTCGAAGCCGTAGATGCGCGCCACTTCCTCGATCAAGTCTTCCTCGATCTCGATGTCGAAGCGATGCGACGGCGGCGTGACGAGGAACGCGTCGCCTTCACGCTCGAACGGCAGGCCGAGGCGCGTGAAGATGTCCGCGATCTCGTCGGCGTCGATCTTCACGCCGATGATGCGGTTCGCGCGCGACACACGCATCTTCACCGGCGCGCGCTGCGGCAGGTTCACCGCCTGATCGTCGACCGGGCCGGCCTTGCCGCCGCAGATCTCGAGAATCAGCTGCGTGATGCGCTCGACGTGCTCGACGGTCGTCGCGTAATCGACGCCGCGCTCGAAGCGATGCGCCGCATCGGTCGAGAAGTTGTACTTGCGCGCGCGGCCGCGGATGCTGTCCGGCCACCAGAACGCGGCTTCCAGATAGATATTGGTCGTATCGAGCGTGACGGCCGTGCTGTCGCCGCCCATGATGCCGGCCAGGCTTTCGACCTGACGGTCGTCCGCGATCACGCCGACCGTTTCGTCGAGTTCGACCGTATTGCCGTTGAGCAGCTTCAGCGATTCGCCGCGCTTGCCCCAGCGCACTTCGATGCCGCCGTGGATCTTGTCGAGATCGAACACGTGCGACGGGCGGCCGAGTTCGAACATCACGTAGTTCGAGATGTCGACGAGCGCGGACACGCTGCGCTGGCCCGAACGCTCGAGGCGCTCGACCATCCACTGCGGCGTCTTCGCATGCGCGTTCACGCCGCGGATCACGCGGCCCGAGAAGCGGCCGCACAGATCGGGCGCGGCGATGCGCACGGGCAGTGTTTCGTCGAGCTCGACGTTCACCGGGCGAATGTCGACCGGCGTCAGCGGTGCGCCGGTGATCGCGGCCGTCTCGCGGGCGATACCGAACACCGACAGGCAGTCGGCCTTGTTCGGCGTCAGCTTGATTTCGAAGATCGTGTCGTCGAGATTGAGGGTCTCGCGGATGTCCTGACCGACCGGCGTGTCTTCCGGCAGGATCAGCAGCCCGCTGTGATCCTCGGACAACTTCAGCTCGCGCGCCGAGCACAGCATCCCCTGGCTCTCCACGCCGCGCAGCTTCGACAGCTTGATCGCGAACGGCTTGCCGCCCTCTTCCGCCGGCGGCAGTTCCGCACCGACCAGCGCGACCGGCACCTTGATGCCGGGCGCCACGTTCGGCGCGCCGCACACGATGTTCAGCGTCGCGCCGGTGCCGGCGTCGACCTGGCAGACATTGAGCTTGTCCGCATCCGGATGCTTGACGACTTCGAGCACGCGGCCCACGACGATCTTCGACGTCGGCGGCGCAGCCTTGCTCAGCGATTCGACTTCGAGCCCCGCCATCGTCAGCGCGTGCGACAGCTCGTCGGTCGTCAGCTGCGGGTCGACAAAGGTTCTCAACCAGGATTCAGGGAATTGCATGGATGTCTACGTTCGAAACAGGTTAGATCGACGCCCGGGCCCCGTCGGAAACGTCCATCGGGGGCGTGCTCGGGCACAGGTCGGCGCGGCGAGCGGCGTTATGCGAACTGGCGCAGGAAACGCAAGTCGTTCTCGAAGAACAACCGGAGATCCTGAACGCCGTAGCGCAGCATCGTCAGCCGCTCGAGGCCGCTGCCAAACGCAAAACCGATGTAGCGCTCGGGGTCGAGGCCCATGTTGCGGATCACGGTCGGATGCACCTGCCCCGAGCCGGAAATTTCGAGCCACTTGCCGGCGTTCTTGCCTTGCTCGAACATCATGTCGATCTCGGCCGACGGTTCCGTGAACGGGAAATACGACGGACGGAAGCGCACGAGGATGTCGTCGCGCTCGAAGAATTTTTTCAGGAAGTCGGTATAGACGCCCTTGAGGTCGGCGAAGCTGATGTTTTCGTCGATCCACAGCCCCTCGACCTGATTGAACATCGGCGAGTGGGTCGCATCGCTGTCGACGCGATACGTGCGGCCCGGCGCGATCACCTTGATCGGCGGACGGTTCATGCGCGCGTAACGCACCTGCATCGGGCTCGTGTGCGTGCGCAGCAGCAGCTGGCGGCCGTCGGCATCCTTGCCTTCGACGTAGAAGGTGTCCTGCATCGAACGCGCCGGATGGTTCTCCGGGCTGTTCAGCGACGTGAAGTTGTACCAGTCGGTCTCGATTTCGGGGCCGTCGGCCACGTCGAAACCGATCGAGCCGAAAATCTGTTCGACCCGCTCCCACGTGCGCATCACGGGGTGCAGGCTGCCGGCGCCGGCGCCGCGGCCGGGCAACGTCACGTCGATCGCTTCGGCAGTGAGGCGCTGATTCAGCAACGCGTCGGCCAGGGCCTGGCGACGGGCGGTGAGCGCGGCTTCAACCTGCTGCTTCGCGACGTTGATGCGGGCGCCTTCGGTCTTGCGTGCTTCGGGATCGAGCTTGCCGAGGCCCTTCAGCAACTCGGTCAGCGCACCCGATTTGCCGAGAAATCGTGCTTTCTCGTTTTCGAGCGTGGTGATGTCGGCAGCCTGTTCGAAGGACTGCTGCGCGTCGGCGACAATCTGGTCCAGATCCATAGATCCCATCATTTCCAACGTCATTCGGTCTTGGCGAGCGAAACCGCCCACCAAACAAAAAAGGGGCTCGGAAGAGCCCCGTTTTCGCTGCAGCGGCCGAGACTACCGGAACCTCGCTGCAACTAACCACGCAGTGCTAATTTCGCAATTAGGCTGCAACGGCGGCTTTCACCTGCTTGACGATCGCAGCAAAAGCAGCCTTGTCGAACACCGCCATGTCGGCCAGCACCTTACGGTCGAGTTCGATCGACGCCTTCTTCAGGCCGTTGATGAACACGCTGTAGGTCATGTCGTGCTGGCGAACTGCCGCGTTGATACGCGTGATCCACAGTGCGCGGAACACACGCTTCTTGTTGCGGCGATCGCGGTACGCGTACTGACCAGCGCGCATCACCGCCTGCTTGGCGATGCGGTAGACGTTATTGCGGCGGCCGCGATAACCCTTGGCCAGGTTGATGATCTTCTTGTGGCGGGCCCGTGCGGTTACCCCACGTTTGACTCGAGGCATGTTTCTCTCCTTGGAGTATCAGTTGAGGGGTTACGCGAACGGGAGCATCGCGCGGACGGAGTTCAGATCGGAATCATGAACTGCCGTTGCGCCGCGCAGATGGCGCTTGTTCTTCGTGGTTTTCTTGGTCAGGATGTGGCGCTTGAAGGCTTGACCGCGCTTGACGGTACCGCCCGGACGCACCACGAAGCGCTTTGCAGCGCTCTTCTTGGTCTTCATCTTAGGCATGACGAACAACTCCAGTTTATTAGATGGCGATGGGTGTGCGGTTGGCTTGCGCCCTTGACCCGCCCTTCGAAACCCAGTCCACTTGTGTACGGCGACCCGCTTGCGCAGCCGCCGTCATTGTTGGCGCGCCGCCCTGACCGGGCAACGCGCCGAACCACTGTCGAACCTGCGCGCGACGCGCGCGGGCCCGTTACTTCTTTTTCTTCGGCGAGAGCACCATGATCATCTGGCGCCCTTCCATCTTCGGCATCTGCTCGACCTGGCCGACTTCCTCGAGATCCGTGCGCAGACGTTCGAGCATCCGCATACCGATTTCCTGGTGAGCCATTTCACGGCCGCGGAAACGCAACGTGATCTTCGTCTTGTCGCCCTCTTCGAGGAAGCGCACGAGATTGCGGAGCTTGACGTTGTAATCCCCGTCATCGGTACCCGGGCGGAACTTGACTTCCTTGACCTGGATGACCTTCTGCTTCAGCTTCGCTTCGTGCTGCTTCTTCGATTCCTGGTACTTGAACTTGCCGTAATCCATCAGACGGCAAACCGGCGGCACCGCTTGCGGCGCGATTTCCACCAGGTCAACATCCAGTTCTTCCGATTTACGGAAAGCGTCAGCGAGTTTTACGATACCGAGCGGTTCGTTCTCGATCCCGACCAGGCGCACTTCCGGCGCAGTGATTTCACCGTTGATGCGGTGCGACGACTTATCAGTAGCGATGTTACGTTTCCTCTAAAAATTAAAAAAACGAGCCGCGCTGCCAGGGCGGTTACTTGAACGAGCGCAGGTCTTCCTGCAGACGCTCAACGAAGGCTTCGACCGGCATTACGCCAAGATCGACGCCGCCACGGGCACGCACGGCTACCGTTTGCGCATCACGCTCCTTATCGCCCACGACGAGGAGATAAGGCACCTTTTCCAGCGTGTGCTCGCGTATTTTATAGCTAATCTTCTCGTTGCGCAAATCGGCCGCCACTCTAACCCCTTGTTTTTGCAACGATTGGGCCAGAGACTGCGCATATTCGGCCTGACTTTCGGCGATATTGAGCACAATTGCCTGATACGGCGCGAGCCAGACCGGCATTGCACCAGCATGGTGCTCGATCAAAATGCCGAGGAAACGCTCCATCGAACCGACGATCGCGCGGTGCAGCATCACCGGCCGGCGGCGGCTGTTGTCTTCCGCGACGTATTCGGCACCCAGGCGCTCCGGCAGCACCATGTCGAGCTGAAGCGTGCCGCACTGCCACGAGCGGCCGAGCGCGTCCTTGATGTGGTACTCGATCTTCGGGCCGTAGAACGCGCCCTCACCCGGCAACTCTTCCCACGTGAGACCACAAGCCGTCAGCGCGTCGCGCAAACCTTGCTCGGCACGATCCCAGGTCTCGTCCGTACCGGCACGCTGATCGGGGCGCAGCGACAGCTTGATGTCGATGTGATCGAAACCGAAATCCTTGTACACGCTCATGGCCAGCGTGTTGAACGCGATCGATTCCGAGATGAATTGATCTTCCGTACAGAAGATGTGCGCATCGTCCTGCACGAAGCCGCGCACGCGCATCAGGCCGTGCAGCGCGCCCGACGCCTCGTTGCGGTGGCACGAGCCGAATTCCGCGTAACGCAGCGGCAGATCGCGGTACGAACGCAGGCCGTGCTTGAACACCTGGACGTGCCCCGGACAGTTCATCGGCTTGATCGCGTAGTCGCGCTTCTCCGACTCCGTCGTGAACATGTTCTCGCGATAGTTCTGCCAGTGGCCCGACGCTTCCCACAGCGAGCGGTCCATGATCATCGGCGTCTTGATCTCGAGATAGCCGGCCTCGTTGACGCGGCGGCGCATGTACTGCTCGACCTGCTGCCACAGCGCCCAGCCCTTCGGATGCCAGAACACCATGCCCGGCGACTCTTCCTGCATGTGGAACAGGTCGAGCTGCTTGCCCAGCTTGCGGTGGTCGCGCTTTTCCGCTTCCTCGAGCATGCGCAGGTACTGGTCCTGGTCTTCCTTCTTCGTCCAGGCCGTGCCGTAGATGCGCTGCAGCTGCTCGTTCTTCGAATCGCCGCGCCAGTACGCGCCCGCGACCTTCATCAGCTTGAAGACCTTCAGCTTGCCGGTGGAGGGCACGTGCGGGCCGCGGCACAGATCGGTGAAGCCGCCGTGCGAGTACAGCTTGATTTCGTCGCTTTGCGGAATCGATTCGATGATCTCGGCCTTGTACTTCTCGCCGATGCTGCGGAAATAACCGGCCGCCTCGTCGCGCGACACGACACGGCGCGTGACCGGCTCGTCCTTCTTCGCGAGTTCCTGCATGCGCTTTTCGATCTTTTCGAGATCTTCCGGCGTAAACGGGCGGTTGTACGAGAAGTCGTAATAGAAACCGTTGTCGATCACCGGACCGATCGTCACCTGCGCGTCCGGATACAGCTCCTTCACCGCATACGCGAGCAAGTGGGCGGTCGAGTGGCGGATGATGTCGAGGCCGTCGGCATCCTTGTCCGTGACGATCGCGAGCGACGCGTCGCGGTCGATCACCGTCGACGTATCGACGAGCTCGCCATCGAGCTTGCCACCAAGCGCAGCCTTCGCAAGGCCGGGACCGATCGAGGCCGCAACCTCGGCAACTGTCACCGGATGCTCGTATTGTCGAACTGAGCCGTCAGGCAAGCGTATCGAAACCATAGCAATCTCCGTGATGCCGACAGTGGGCGGCAGACCAGGTACGCGAGATCGAACTCACGCGTGAAAAATTCGCGACAAAAAAAATGCGGCCCCGCTTTCGAGGGGCCGCATTCGATACTTCACTCAAACTGAAAGGGCGAAAACGTTCCTCGACTAGCGTCGCTCCGAAGTGGTTTCGGTCAACGTTCGCGGTGTCATAACCGTATTCGCCTTGTTCGCGTTGAGTTGTGTACTGCATCGAACACCCGGAGGCCGGGCATTCTCAATTCGTTGGTAGGCTCGATTGGACTCGAACCAACGACCCCCACCATGTCAAGGTGGTGCTCTAACCAGCTGAGCTACGAGCCTAGAGAAGCTAAGATTATATGGAGCCGTTACGGGCTTGGCAAGTGTTTTTATGCGGTCGCAGCAAAATAACGCGGCTCCAACCCCATCACACCTTCCGCCCCGCCCGCACGACGCCCTGCACCTCGCCGAGCAGCGTACATGCGCGCTGCACCTGCGCCGAATTCGATACCTCGACCGTGAACTGCATGAATGCCGCATTGCGGCGGCTCTGCGTCTTCACGCCCACGACGTTGATCTTTTCGCGTGCGAACACTTCGGAGATATCGCGCAGCAACCCTTGCCGGTCGCTCGCCTCGATCATCAGGTCGACCGGATAGACGGACGCGCCGCGCCCGCCCAGCACGTCGGCCGACCAGGTCGTCTGCAGCACGCGTTCCGGCGCACGCTCGACCATCCGGCGAAACGTCGGGCAGTCGGTGCGGTGGATCGACATCCCCTTGCCGCGCGTGACGAAACCGCTGATCGGATCGGGCGGCGCCGGACGGCAGCAGCGCGCCAGTTGCGTCAGCAACGCGTCGACGCCGACCACCAGCACGCCGGTCGACGCGCCGTGCGCGACGCTCGCGCCGCTGCTGCGCTTCTCGAAATCGGCCGGCGCCTCGGGCGCCGGTTCCGGCGGCGGTGCGTCGGACAACGCGTGCTCGACGTTACGCAGGCTGAATTCTTCCTTGCCGACGACCGAGAACAGCTCCTCGGGCGACTTGAAGCCGAGCTTCGCGGCGAGGTTGTCCAGGTTGACCGACGTCTTGCCCTCGCGCTGCAGCGTCTTTTCGACCAGCGCGCGACCATGCGCGACGTTTTCTTCCTGCTCGATCGAGTTGAACCACGCGCGCACCTTCTGCCGTGCACGCGGGCTCTTCAGGTAACCGAGCTGCAGGTTCAGCCAGTCGCGCGACGGGCCGCCTTCCTTCACCGCGACGATCTCGACCGTCTGGCCGTTCGCGAGCGACGTGTTCAGCGGCACCATCACGCCGTCGACGCGCGCGCCACGGCAGCGATGGCCGAGCTCGCTGTGCAGGTGATACGCGAAATCGACCGGCGTCGCGCCCTGCGGCAGCGCGATCACGCGCGCCTGCGGCGTCAGCACGTAAATGTGATCGTCGTCGAGCGACGTCTCGCGCAATTGCGCCCACGCCTGGTCGCCCGACACTTCGGTGCCGTCCTCGACGTCGTCCTTCCACGCGAGCAACTGGCGCAGCCACGCAATCTTCTCGTCGTACTTGTCGCTCGCCGAGAACTGGCCGCCATAGCCACGCGCGCCGGCCTCCTTGTAGCGCCAGTGCGCGGCAACGCCGTACTCGGCGAAGCGATGCATCTCCTGCGTGCGGATCTGCACTTCGAACGCACGGCCGTCGTCGCCGATCACGACCGTATGCAGCGACTTGTAGCCGTTCGGCTTCGGCCGCGAGATGTAGTCGTCGAATTCCTTCGGCACCGGCTGCCACAGGTGATGCACGATGCCGAGCACCGCGTAGCAATCCTTGATGTCGGGCACGATCACGCGAAACGCGCGCACGTCGTACAGCTCGGAGAAATCGAGCTCCTTGCCGCGCATCTTGCGCCAGATGCTGTAGATATGCTTCGGCCGGCCGCTCACGTCGGCCTGGATATGCGCTTCCGCGAGCTCGTGCTGCAGCCGCGCGATCGCCTGCGTGACGTACGCCTCGCGCTCGATGCGCTTTTCGTCGAGCAGCTTCGCGATCCGCTTGTAGGTGACGGGATCCTCGAAGCGGAACGCGAGATCCTCGAGCTCCCACTTCAGTTGCCAGATACCGAGACGGTTCGCGAGCGGCGCATAGATCTCGAGCGTCTCGCGCGCGACGTCGGGCGGCGGATCGAGCTTCGCGGCCGCGTAATAGCGCAGCGACTGCAACCGCGACGCGAGCCGGATCAGCACCACGCGGATGTCCTGCGCGAAGGCGAGCAGCATCTTGCGCAGCGCCTCGATCTGCGTGCGCCGCTCTTCCGCCGCGTCGCGCCCGGAGTCGGGCTTTGCGTTCTGCGCGGCGCGCAGGCTCACGGTACCGAGCCGCAACAGCTTGCGCACGTCGGACACGAGCCGCGCGACCTCGTCGCCGAAACGCTCGGTCAGCTCGCGCTCGGGGTCGCTCAGGTGCGGCGTCAGCACGAACAGCGCGGCGGCCTGCATCGCGGACGGATCGACGTTCAGCGTGCGCATGATCGCCGCCGTGCCCGCCGAGTGGTCGGCGAGCAGCTCGCCCGACGACAGGCGCGCGTCGCCGGCCCGCTCGCGCACGAACGCGAGCACGTCGTCGAACGACGGCGCCGCGACGGGAGAGGCGGAAACGGATTCGGTCATTGCACGGCCTGCCGGAATACGGTCATCGTCGGATAACGCTCAGCTCCGCTGCGCGGCGACGACCACGATCTCGACGAGCAGCGCCGGATCGGCGAGCTTCGCCTCGACGGTGGCGCGCGGCGGCGTGTTGCCCGGCGCGACCCATGCATCCCACTCCGCATTCATGCCTTCGAAGTTCGCGAGATCCGAGATGTAGATCTGCACCGACAGCAGATGCGCCTTGTCGCTGTTCGCTTCGGCGAGCAGGCGATCGATGTGGCCGAGCACTTCGCGCGTCTGGCCGCGGATGTCCTGCGTGGTGTCTTCGGCGATCTGGCCGGCCAGATACACGGTGCCGTTGTGGATCGCGGTTTCGGAGAGCCGGGCCCCGACGTGGTGACGAATGACTGCCATGAAAATGTTCCGGTCGTGATGAGTGAGGAATCGGACGGCGGCACGGCCCGCGTGCCGCCGAACCGCATATTATGACGCGTTTATGCGTCGCCTTCGACGAAAAACCGCCGCGCGAGCGCAATCTGGTCGGCGCTGACGAAGGCGGGCGCGTGGCCCGCGCCCGGAATCTCGACCTGCGTCACATGGCGGCCGCGGCGAACCATTTCGGCCGCCGTCTCGCGCGACAGCAAGTCGGACGTCTCGCCACGCACGACGAGCAGCGTCGCATCGGTCGCCTCGATCGCGTGCCACAGCGCGGCTTCGCCGAGTGCGGCCAGTTCGGGCGTCGTGGCCTTGAACGGCTCGGCGATGCGCGGGTCGTAGCGCATCGTCCAGCCGCCTTCGGGCAGCTCGTGCAGCAGCGGCCCGTTGATCTCGCGCCACTCGTCGGCGCTCAGCGCGCCGAACGGCAGCGACAGCGACGTCAGGTAGTCGATCCCCTCCTGCTCGGTCGCAAAGCGCGGCTGCACGCCGAGGTATTCGCCGATACGCGTCAGCGAATCGGGCTCGATGCGCGGGCCGACGTCGTTGACGATCATCCGGCGCACCGGCGAACCGGGCAGCCCGGCCAGCGCCATGCCGATCAGGCCGCCCATCGACGTGCCGAACCAGTCGACCGATTCGACGTCGAGCCGCGCAATCAGCGTCACCATGTCGGCCACGTACTGCGGAATCGCATAGTGCCGCGGATCGGCCAGCCGGTCCGATTGGCCGCGCCCGACGACATCGGGGCAGACGACGCGATACGTATCGGACAGCGCGGCGGCAAGCCGGTCGAAATCGCGTCCGGAGCGGGTCAGGCCGTGCACGCAGACGAGCACGCGCGGATTCGCGGGATCGCCCCACTCGGTATAGGCGACGTGGTGAAGGCCGGCCGCGCTCGCACACTGCACGCGCCGCTGGCGGGGAACCGGGGGATTCGCTGGGGTCGTTGGCATCGTTGGCATCCTGTCGAACGGGGGCGACGCGCGGGACAACGCCTGCGGCGCCCGATGCAAACGATTGTAAACCGCTTCGGAATGACGGGCCGCGACGCGCCCGGCCCACCATCCGGAACGGGTTCAATCGTGGCGGCGCCACGCGTGACGCAACTGCTCGCGCAGGAAATCGACGAACGTCCGCACGCGCAACGACACGTGACGGCCGCCGGGATAGACGGCATGCAACGGCGCGGCGGGCGCCTCGAAGGCCGGCAGCACGCGCACGAGCCGACCGGCGTCGAGATCGGCGCCGACGTCCCAGATCGACTTCAACGCAATGCCCGCGCCTTCGAGCGCCAGCGTGCGCGCCGCGCCGCCGTCGTTCGTCAGCAGCGTGGCCGTCACCTCGACCGCCACGTCACCTTGCGCGCCGTCGAACCGCCATTCGGCACGCGGCTGATCGCCCATCACAATGCATCGGTGTGCACGGAGCTCGGCCGGATGGGCCGGCCAACCGTGCGCCGCGAGATAGCCCGGCGACGCGCACAGCACGCGATGATTCGGCGCCAGCTCGCGCGCGATCATCGTCGAATCGGCCAGATTGCCGATCCGCACGGCGACGTCGATATCGGCTGCCAGCAGATCGACGACCGTATCGGTCAGCATCAGCTGCACGGTCAATTGCGGATGTCGCTGCTGAAATGCCGCAATGAGCGGCGCGATCCGCAGGCGGCCAAGTTCGCCGGGCGCCGTCACGCGCAGCACGCCGCTGACCGTGCCACGGCGATCGCGCATCAGCGTTTCGGCATGCTCGACCTCGGCCAGGATGCGCAGCACCTGCGCATGAAACTGCGCACCGTCGTCGGTGAGCGTCTGCTGCCGCGTCGTCCGGTGCAGCAGGCGCACGCCGAGTCGCGACTCGAGATGCGCGAGCCGCTTGCTGACGACCGACAACGACAGGTCGAGTTCGCGCGCCGCCGCCGACAGGCTGCCGGCCGACACGATCCGCGCGAAGGTATCGAGCGCCGGGAAATCGTCGATCAGCGTCATGGCGTGCACCTCGCCAAAACCTTTCCTTTTTTCGAATAATCCATTCGCATTTTGCCAGTATTTGCATGCATAACGGAAACCTACCATACCTGTTCCGCGTCGTCGCACGACGCCTTCACAGGACCCTCGAAACCATGTCGATCCGCCTTCGTTCGGCCGCCCGCCCCCTCGCGCACGCATTCGCGGCAGCCGCCTGCGTCGTGGCGCTCTGGCCCGCCGCTTCCCGTGCCGCCGACCTCGTCGCACCGCACAGCCTGACCGTCGCGGCAGGCTTGCCGGCCGCGCAGGCCCGCGCGCAAATCCTGGCCGCGCGCCGCTACGGCACCTTCTGGAATACCGGCGACCCTGCGCTGGCTCGCGCGGCGCTCGCCGCCGACTTCACCGACCGAACGCTGCCGCCCGGCCGCGAACAAGGCGTACCGGGGCCGCTCGCGGCCTCGGGCACGATGCGCGACGCGATCCCGGACCTGCGCTGTGACATCGAACAGATGATCGTCGCGGGCGACCGGGTCGTCGTGCACCTGCATTTCCGCGGGCATTTCACCGGCGCTTTCAACGGAACGGCGGGGCGCGGACAGGCGATCGACTTCATCGCGACCGATATCTACCGGATCGACCAGGGCCGGATCGCGGAAAACTGGCACATCGAGGACAACCTGACGCTGATGCGTCAGCTCGGGCTCGTCGGCTGACGGAGGGAACGATGACTCACGGCAACCACCCTCCCGCGACGCCGCTGCCGCGCCGCACGTTCCTGGCCCAGGCCGGCGCCGGGCTCGCGGCCGGCGTCGCGGCGGCCGCAGGCGCCTCCCTGCCGGCAACCGCCGCGCCAACGGCGGCGCTCGCCGCACCGGGCGCCACG
>NZ_JAKWFH010000097.1:0-13819 GCF_029522185.1 Burkholderia sp. IO2
GCGGGCGGGGGCGTTCATGCCGCCTCGGCGGACCGGGCGCTGGCGAGCGCCGCGGCGGCGCGCGCGAGCCGTACGCCGAGCGCGGCCGCGAGCGCCTTCTCGTCCGCCGACAGCCCGCCCGACGCCGCGCGGTCGTGCTGCGCGACGTGCGATGCGCCGTACGGCGTGCCGCCGGTGCGCGTCGTGCTGAGGGCGGATTCGGTGTACGGGATCCCGACGATCATCATCCCGTGATGCAGCAGCGGCAGCATCATCGACAGCAGCGTCGATTCCTGACCGCCGTGCAGGCTGCCGGTGGACGTGAACACGCTCGCCGGCTTGCCGGTCAGCGCGCCCGACAGCCATTGCGGCGTGGTGCCGTCGAGGAAATACTTGAGCGCGGCAGCCATGTTGCCGAAGCGGGTCGGCGAACCGAGCGCGAGGCCCGCGCATTCCTCGAGGTCGCGCAGTTCCGCGTACGGCGGGCCGTCGGCCGGGATGTCGGGGGCGGTGGCTTCGCAGACGGCCGACACGGGCGGCACGGTGCGGATGCGGGCCTGCATGCCCGGCACGCTGTCGATGCCGTTCGCGATCGCGAGCGCGAGATCGCGCGTGGCGCCGTGACGGCTGTAATAGAGGACGAGGATGTCTTTCATGGGCGACGGAGCCGCGTGCGGCCGCGCGCGTGCCCGGTGCAGTCGGCCCCTGCTGGAATCGAGCGGCTATTATAGGGGCTGAAGCCGTCGCGCAGCGCGGCGGCGGCGCGCCGTGACGCGCGCAGCATCAAGAAGGAGAAGCCGTTTGCCGAAGTTGAGCGTCGATCTCGACACCATCAAGCGCCTCGCGCAGTTCGCGGCCCGGCGCAGCGCCGAGGACCGGATCCCGCAGGTGGCGGGCAGCCTGACCTTCACGACGATGCTGGCCATCGTGCCGCTCGTGACGGTCGCGTTCGCACTGTTCACCGCGTTCCCGATGTTCGCGTCGTTCCAGATCTCGCTGCAGGGGTTCCTCGCGGATCACCTGATGCCCGCGCAGTTCAACATCCAGATCTTCAAGTACCTGAACCAGTTCGCGTCGAAGGCCAAGGGGCTGACGACGGCCGGCCTGATCGTGCTCGTCGTCACGTCGGTGATGACGATGATGACGATCGAATCGGCGTTCAACCTGATCTGGCGCGTGCGCAAGCCGCGGCCGTTCGCGCAGCGCGTGCTCGCGTACTGGGCGCTGATCACGCTCGGGCCCTTGCTGTTCGGCGTGAGCCTGTCGATCTCGTCGTACCTGTTCACGCAGTCGCTCGCGTTCACCGGCGCGGGGCCGTCCACGTCGATCGTCGAGTGGCTGCTCGCGCTCGCGTCGCTGCCGTTGACGGTGCTCGCGTTCACGCTGCTGTACGTGTACCTGCCGAACTGCGCGGTCGCATGGCGCGACGCGGTGATCGGCGGGCTGTTCGCGGCCATCGCGTTCGAACTCGCGAAGCGCGGCTTCGGCTACTACGTGCGGCGCATTCCGACCTATACGGCCGTGTACGGCGCGTTCGCGGCGCTGCCGGTGTTCCTGCTGTGGGTGTATTTGAGCTGGTTCATCGCGCTGCTCGGCGCGATGGTGGCGTCGGCGCTGCCGGCGATTCGCGTCGGGCAATTCCACCGCATCCACTATCCGGGCAGCGACCTGCTCGACGCGCTGGAGCTGCTCGCGCGGCTGGCCGAAGCGCGCGCGGCCGGCAAGCGCGGCTACACGGCGATGCGGCTCGCGACGATGCTGCGCTGCGACATGGAAACCGCGCAGCGGCTGCTGACGACGATGGAGGAGCGCGAATGGGTCGCGCGGCTCGACGGCGGCGGCGAGAGCACGCCGCGCTACATCCTGCTCGCGAATCCGGAGCAGTTGACGCTCGCGCAGTTGTTCGACGTGCTGGTGATCGATCGCACCGAGCTGACCTACCAACTCCAGCGACGCCGCAGCCACGTCGACGGGGCCGCGCTGCTCGACGTGCTGTCGAACGACCGGTTCGACGTGACGCTCGCGTCGCTGATCGCCGCGCACCGGCTGGCGGGCGCGCACCCGGCCGGCAGCGCCGGCCCGGCGCCGGGCGTGGCCGATCCGCACGCGCGACCGCCGCGGCCTGCCTGAAGGCGGGCCCGGCGGCTACAGCGGGATCTTGCCGGTGCAGATGTCCTTGAACATCACCCAGTCGCCCATCAGGCTGTAGATCGGGTGCCGGAACGTGGCCGGGCGGTTCTTCTCGAAGAAGAAGTGCCCGACCCACGCGAACCCGTAGCCGCAGACGACCGCGGCCGGCAGCCACAGCCAGTAGCCGGTCGCGACCGCCATCGCCACGCAGCCGATCACGCCGAGCGAGCCGATGAAGTGCAGCCGCCGCGACGTGAGATTCTGGTGCTCGTTCAGGTAATACGGGTAGAAATCAGCGAAGCTGGCGAATTGCTCCGTATGCGTATGCGCCATGGCCGTCTCCTCGGGCCGCTGTTCATGCGGCCATTGTGCGGCCGGCGGCCGGCGTCCGCAAGCGGCGGCGGGCCGCCGCGCCGGCCCGTGCTTTCCTTTTGACAGGCTTTCCGATAGGATCGAAAGAGATTTTGCATTCAAGCATGAGGGGACTACGATGCGCGTCAGCGATATTCTGAAAGTGAAGGGCAACACGCTGTTTACGGTGACGCCCGATAAGCCGCTGCGCGAAGCGGTCGATACGATGGCCGAACACGACATCGGTTCGCTCGTCGTGATGGAGTACGGCGATCTCGTCGGCATGCTGACGTTTCGCGAGATCATCCTGCGCCTGCACGTGAACGGCGGCGCGATCGGCGACGTGCAGGTGCGCAAGGTGATGGACGAGCCGCTCACCTGCACGCCGGAAACGGACGTCAACGAAGTGCGCCGGATGATGCTCGAGCGTCACGCACGCTACATGCCGGTGCTCGACAAGAAGGTGCTGATGGGCGTCATTTCGTTCTACGACGTCGCGAAGACGGTCGTCGAGGCGCAGAGCTTCGAGAACCGGATGCTGAAGGCGTACATCCGCGACTGGCCGGAATCGGAAGCCGAAGCGCACAAACCGTGAATCGCGTCGCGCCCGGCACGTCGATGCATGGGCGCCGCCATCCGGCACGCGGCGGCGCAGGCATGTCCTGCGCCGCCGTTTTTTCAACGACAACACGAGGCCCGCGCAGCATCGCCCAGACGACGCGCGCGCATTCCGCATGAGCGATCACACGCAAGCCACTTCGGGGCGGCGCGACGAACGGCGCGCCCACGCATCGCAGTTCGACCTGCTGCGCGAGCGCCGCTTCGCGCCGTTCTTCACGACCCAGTTCCTCGGCGCGCTGAACGACAACGTCTTCAAGATCGGGTTCACGTCGCTCGTCACGTATCACACCGCGCGGTTCTCCGGCGTCGATGCGAAGACGGCCGCATTCCTGATTTCCGCGATCTTCATCCTGCCGTTCGTGCTGTTCTCGGCGACGTCCGGCCAGATCGCCGACAAATACGACAAGGCGACCCTCACGCGCTTCGTGAAGACCTTCGAGATCGTGCTGATGCTGGTCGGCGCGGCCGGCTTCGTCACGCACAGCGCGACGCTGCTGTATCTGTGCACGTTCATGATGGGGATGCACTCGACGCTGTTCGGACCCGTCAAGTATTCGTACCTGCCGCAGCATCTCGGTGAGCACGAGCTGGTCGGCGGCAACGGGCTCGTCGAGATGGGCACGTTCATCGCGATCCTGATCGGCACGATCATCGGCGGCGCGGCGGCCGGCATCGAAGGCAGCGGCGAGCGCGTGCTCGCGGTGAGCGTCGTCGTCATCGCGCTGGCGGGGCGGCTCGTCGCGCAGCGCGTGCCGTCGACGCCCGCGCCGCAGCCGGACCTCGTGATCAACTGGAACCCGATCAGCGAGACCTGGCGCAACCTCGGGCTCGCGCGCCAGAACCGCACGGTGTTCCTGAGCCTGCTCGGCATCTCGTGGCTGTGGTTCGTCGGCGCGACGTTCCTCACGTCGTTCTTCAATTTCGCGAAGGACGTGCTGTCCGCGAGCCCCGACGTCGTCACGATCCTGCTCGCGACGTTCTCGGTCGGCATCGGCCTCGGTTCGCTCCTGTGCGAGCGGCTGTCGCAGCGGCGCGTCGAGATCGGCCTCGTGCCCCTCGGCTCGATCGGCATCAGCGTGTTCGCGATCGAACTGTATTTCGCGAGCCACGCGCTGCCGTCACCCGGCCATCTGCTGTCGGTCGGCGAATTCCTGGCCGGCGCGCGCCACTGGCGCATCCTCGCCGACCTGTTCCTGCTCGCGATGTTCGGCGGTTTCTACAGCGTGCCGCTGTACGCGCTGATCCAGAGCCGCAGCGCGCCGACGCACCGCGCGCGGATCATCGCCGCGAACAACATCCTGAACGCGCTGTTCATGATCCTGTCGGCCGTGATGGCGATGGGGTTGACCAAGGCCGGGGTCGACATTCCGGGGCTGTTCCTCGTCACTGCGCTATTGAACGTCGTAGTCGCGACGTATATCTACCTGCTCGTGCCCGAGTTCCTGCTGCGCTTCGTCGCGTGGGTGCTCGTACATACGTTCTACCGGATCCGCCTCGTGCACGCGGAACGGATTCCGGCGGAAGGGGCGGCGGTGCTCGTGTGCAATCACGTCAGCTACGTCGATGCGCTCGTGCTGGCCGCCGCGAGCCCGCGGCCGATTCGCTTCGTGATGGATCACCGGATCTTCAAGACGCGTTTCGCGAGCTGGGTATTCCGGCATGCGAAGGCGATCCCGATCGCGCCGCGCCACGAGGATCCCGCGATGCTCGCGCGGGCGTACGACCTGTGCGAGGCCGCGCTGAAGGACGGCGAGCTCGTGTGCATCTTCCCCGAGGGCAAGCTGACGAAGACGGGCGACATCAACACGTTCCATCACGGCATCACCGAGATCCTGAGCCGCACGCCGGCGCCGGTGATCCCGATGGCGCTGCGCGGGCTGTGGGGCAGCTATTTTTCGCGACATGCCGATGCGCGGATGCCGCGACCCATCAAGCGCGGCGTGATGAGCCGGCTGACGCTCGCGGTCGGCGAACCGATCCCGGCGTCGGTGGCGACGCCCGAGGCGCTGCAGGCGGCGGTGACCGAGCTGCGCGGCGCGCGGAAGTAGGCGGGCGCCGAGCCCGGCGCGGAATGATCGATCCGCGCGCCGGGCCGGGATGGGGGCCGCGGTTCGGCGGCTCCCGCGCGTAACACCGAGGGCCTGCGATCGCCGTACCGCGTTGCCTCTGCCCTTATCCGCGCCGGCCCGTGTGGTCTGAACGGTTCACGCGGCCCGCGGGCCCGGGACGGCTGGCATAATAGCGGTTTACCTCTTTTTCTCGACCGGCAAACGATCGACCTGCCCGCGGCCCCGGCAGCGCATCGGTTTGCCCATTTCTCTTTGGGCGGTTCCATCATGTCCGGCAATACCCTCGGCACGCTTTTCACTGTCACGACCTTCGGCGAATCGCACGGTCCCGCGATCGGCTGCGTGATCGACGGCTGCCCGCCGGGGATGGGGCTGACCGAAGCCGACATCCAGGTCGAGCTCGACCGCCGCAAGCCGGGCACGTCGCGGCACGTGACGCAGCGGCAGGAGGCCGACGAGGTCGAGATCCTGTCGGGCGTGTTCGAGGGCGTGACGACCGGCACGCCGATCGCGCTGCTGATCCGCAACACCGACCAGCGCAGCAAGGATTACGGCAACATCGTCGAGACGTTCCGTCCCGGCCACGCGGACTACACCTACTGGCAGAAATACGGCATACGCGACTACCGCGGCGGCGGCCGCTCGTCCGCGCGCCTGACCGCGCCGATCGTCGGCGCCGGCGCGGTCGCGAAGAAGTGGCTGCGCGAGCGCTTCGGGGTCGAGGTGCGCGGCTACATGAGCGGCCTCGGCGAAATCGACGTGCCGTTCGTCGACTGGTCGCACGTGCACGAGAACCCGTTCTTCTCGCCGAATGCAGCGGTCGTGCCGGAACTCGAAGCGTACATGGATGCGCTGCGCAAGGAGGGCGATTCGATCGGCGCGCGCATCGACGTCGTCGCGTCGGGCGTGCCGGTCGGCTGGGGCGAGCCGGTGTTCGACCGGCTCGATGCCGATATCGCGAAGGCGATGATGAGCATCAACGCGGTGAAGGGCGTCGAGATCGGCGCGGGCTTCGACAGCGTCGCGCAGCGCGGCTCGGTGCACGGCGACGAACTGACGCCGGCCGGTTTCGTCGGCAACCACGCGGGCGGTGTGCTCGGCGGGATTTCGACGGGGCAGGACATCACCGTGTCGATCGCGATCAAGCCGACCTCGAGCATCCGCACGCCGCGCCGCTCGATCACGAAGTCCGGGGAAGAGGCGACGGTCGAAACCTTCGGTCGCCACGATCCGTGCGTCGGCATTCGCGCGACGCCGATCGCGGAATCGATGCTCGCGCTGGTGCTGATCGACCATGCGTTGCGCCATCGTGCGCAGTGCGGCGACGTCGAGACGCCCACGCCGAAGATCGCCGGCAGCGCGACCTGATACAAAGCAGGGGAGGCGCGGAGGCGCCTCGCCTGGTGGCCTGCCCAGCATGCAAAACGGGGCGCTGCTTCAAGCAGCGCCCCGTTTCGTTTGTGGCGGTGTGCCATGTCCCAAAAAAACGCGCCGCTCGTGGCGGCGCGTTCCGGCAGGTTACATGTTCGGGTAATTCGGCCCACCGCCGCCTTCCGGCGTGACCCACACGATGTTCTGCGTCGGGTCCTTGATGTCGCAGGTCTTGCAGTGCACGCAGTTCTGCGCGTTGATCACGAGGCGCTCGCTGCCGTCGTCGTTCTTCACGAACTCGTACACCGCCGCCGGGCAAAAGCGTGCCTCCGGCCCCGCGTAGGTACGCAGGTTCACGTTCACCGGCACGCTCGCATCCTTCAGCGTCAGGTGCGCCGGCTGGTTCTCCTCGTGGTTCGTGTTCGAGATGAACACCGACGACAGCCGGTCGAACGTCAGCTTGCCGTCCGGCTTCGGATACGCGATCGGCTCGCACTGCGACGCCGGCTTCAGCATCTCGTGGTCCGCATGCTGGTGATGCAGCGTCCACGGCACGTTGCCGCCCATCACCTTCTGCTCGAGCCCGACCATCAGCGTGCCCAGGTACAGGCCCTTGGCCATCCACTGCTTGAAGTTGCGCGCGCGGTACAGCTCCGTGTACAGCCACGATTGCTTGAACGCATCCGGGTACGCGGTGAGTTCGTCCGACTGACGGCCGGCCTGCACCGCGTCGAATGCGGCATCGGCCGCCAGCATGCCGGTCTTGATCGCCGCGTGGCTGCCCTTGATCCGCGACGCGTTCAGGAAGCCTGCGTCGTCGCCGATCAGCGCGCCGCCCGGGAACACCGTCTTCGGCAGCGACAGCAGGCCGCCGGCCGTGATCGCCCGCGCGCCGTACGACACGCGCTTGCCGCCTTCGAGGAATGCGCGGATCGACGGGTGCGTCTTGTAGCGCTGGAATTCCTCGAACGGCGACAGGTACGGGTTCGTGTAGCCCAGGCCCACCACGAAGCCGACCACGACCTGGTTGTTGTCCATGTGATACAGGAACGAGCCGCCGTACGTATCGGACTTCAGTGGCCAGCCGGCCGTGTGGATCACGAGGCCCGGCTTGTGCTTGGCCGGATCGATTTCCCACAGTTCCTTGATGCCGATCCCGTACGCCTGCGGATCGGCGTTCGCGTCGAGCTTGAATTTCGAGATCAGCTGGCGGCCGAGATGGCCGCGGCAGCCTTCGGCGAACAGCGTGTACTTCGCGTGCAGCTCCATGCCGAGCTGGAAGTTCTCGGTCGGCTCGCCGTCCTTGCCCACGCCCATGTTGCCGGTCGCGACGCCTTTGACCGAGCCGTCGTCGTTGTAGAGAATCTCCGCGGCGGGGAAGCCGGGGAAAATCTCGACGCCCAAGGCTTCCGCCTGCTGGCCCAGCCAGCGCGTGACGTTGCCCAGCGAGATCACGTAGTTGCCGTGATTCTTGAAGTTGTCGGGCAGCGCCCAGTTCGGCGTCGTGACCGCGCTCTTCTCGGACAGGAACAGGAAGCGGTCTTCCGTCACCTCGACGTCGAGCGGCGCGCCGCGTTCCTTCCAGTCGGGAAACAGCTCGGTGATCGCGCGCGGGTCCATCACCGCGCCCGACAGGATGTGCGCGCCGATCTCGGAACCCTTCTCGAGCACGCACACGCCGATCTCGGCGCCTTTCTCGGCGGCCAGCTGCTTGAGCCGGATCGCCGCCGACAGCCCGGCGGGGCCGCCGCCGACGATCACGACGTCGTATTCCATCGATTCGCGCGGGCCGTATTGCTCGATGAGGCTTGCGGGGGTCATTGGCGTTCCTCTAACCGTTAGAATGCTTTTATTCGGGAGCGTATTGTCTGCGAAACGAAACGCTTGCCGCAACAACATGCAGGTAGATTAGCACGATCGTTCTATTTTTTGTGCTAGGGTAATGCCGCTCGGGCTGTGCCGCCCGGGCCGGCGAAACGACATCGAAAGGGGATGTGCAAATGGGTCGATCGATCAATCTGGAAGGCAAGGTTGCGCTGGTCACGGGCGCATCGAGCGGCCTCGGGCAGCGTTTTGCGCAGGTGCTGTCGCAGGCCGGCGCGAAGGTCGTGCTCGCGAGCCGCCGCGTCGAACGCCTGAAGGAGTTGCGCGCGGAGATCGAGGCGGCGGGCGGCGCGGCGCACGTCGTGTCGCTCGACGTGACCGACGTCCAGAGCATCAAGGCGGCCGTCGCGCATGCGGAGACGGAAGCCGGCACGATCGACATCCTCGTGAACAATTCGGGCGTGTCGACGATGCAGAAGCTCGTCGACGTGACGCCCGCGGATTTCGAGTTCGTGTTCGATACGAATACGCGCGGCGCATTTTTCGTCGCGCAGGAAGTCGCGAAGCGGATGATCATGCGCGCAAACGGCGGCGGCAACGGCAAGCCGCCGTGCCGGATCATCAACATCGCGTCGGTGGCCGGGCTGCGCGTATTCCCGCAGATCGGGCTGTACGCGATGAGCAAGGCCGCGGTCGTGCAGATGACGCGCGCGATGGCGCTGGAGTGGGGCCGCCACGGGATCAACGTGAACGCGATCTGTCCGGGCTATATCGATACCGAAATCAATCATTACCTGTGGGAAACCGAGCAGGGCCAGAAGCTGCAGTCGATGCTGCCGCGCCGGCGTGTCGGCAAGCCGCAGGATCTCGACGGGCTGTTGTTGCTGCTCGCGGCCGACGAGTCGCAGTTCATCAATGGTTCGATCATCTCCGCGGACGACGGCTTCGGCCTCGCGTGAGCGGATGACATTCAGCAACAAAGAAGACTGCAATGAGCGCAACAAACGCAACAAACGATTACTCCCCCGTTTTTGAGATGTCGATGCCGATCCGCTGGGGCGACATGGACGCGTTCGGCCATGTGAACAACACGGTTTATTTCCGCTACATGGAGCAGGCGCGGATTTCGTGGTTCGAGCAGCTCGGCATTGCCGGCGGCAACGGCGAGGGGCAGGGGCCCGTCATCGTCACCGCGTCGATGGAGTTCCTCAAGCAGCTGCACTATCCGGGCGACGTGATCGCGAAGATGTCGGCCGCGAAGCCCGGCCGAAGCAGTTTCGACACCGGGTTCGAGCTCACGCGCGCGGACGATCCGCAGCATGTCTATGCCCGTGGCAACGCGCGTTGCGTGTGGGTCGATTACGCGCTCGGCAAGTCGGTGCCGCTGCCGCAACTGTTGCGCGACACGATCGAGCACGCGCTCGCGACGAAAGTCGGCTGAGCGCGGCTATCGGCAGGCCGGCACCGGGTTGCCGGTGGCGCGCCGTGTTCGTTGTTGCCCCGATGTTTCCCCGGATCGGCCGCCGTGTGCGGCCGATCGTCATTCGAGCGCCGCGATGCGACGCGCGTTCACTGTCCGAGCAGGCGCTGCAGCAGCTCCGGCGTATTGTTCGTTCCGTATTTGCGCATCAGCCGGGCGCGGTAGATGTCGACCGTGCGCGAGCTGATGTCGAGCACGCGCCCGATCTGCTTGCTGGTCTTGCCGGTCGCGAGCTGCGCGGCGATCTCGCGCTCGCGCGGGGTCAGCTCGACCGCGACGCGGCGCGTCGCGCTCAAATCCTCGAAGGTCCAGACGCCGGCCGCAAGCGGTGCGGTGCGGTCGAGCGCGCGGCCCGTCACGTGGCACCAGAACAGCTCGCCGTCCGCGCGTTTCATGATTCTGTCATCCGAGTAGATGCCGTTCGCGACCATCACGCGTGCGATGCGCTCGCCGATCCGCTGGAATTCGTCCGTCGACGGGTAGAGCACCGCGTACGATTTTCCGATCAGGTCGGCCCGCGCACAGCGGAAGATCGACGCGAGCGCGTCGTTGCAGTCCTCGATCACGCGGTCGCGCGACAGCACGAGGCCGAGCGGCGCGAGATGGAAGGCGGTCTGGTAATCGAGATCGGGCATGGCGCAGGCAAGCGGAGGCAAATGCTTATGTATTTTTGCGTATTGTGCCGCATCGGCGTCACATCGTACCCTTTCAGGCATCTCGCGGCGGTGTGTCGCGACATAAAAACAGCGCGCCTCGACGCAGGCTTTGCCGCGCATGCATAGAATGATGCGGCGGGCTTGCGCCACGTGGCGCGTGAACCGGTTTTGCTGGTTTCCATAGAGGAAGGGACAACTGATGAACAAAGTCTATCCAAGCGCGGCTGCCGCGCTGGAGGGGATCGTCCGCGACGGACAGACCTTCGCGGTGGGCGGCTTCGGCCTGTGCGGGATTCCCGAGGCGCTGATCGCGGCGTTGCGCGATTCGGCCGTCAAGGGCATCACCTGCATCAGCAACAACGCGGGCGTCGACGGTTTCGGCCTCGGCCTGCTGCTGGAAACGCGCCAGATCAAGAAGATGATCTCGTCGTACGTCGGCGAGAACAAGGAGTTCGAGCGCCAGTACCTGGCCGGCGAACTCGAGCTTGAATTCACGCCGCAGGGCACGCTCGCCGAAAAGCTGCGCGCGGGCGGCGCGGGCATCCCCGCGTTCTTCACGAATACCGGCTACGGCACCGTGATCGCGGAAGGCAAGGAAACGCGCCAGTTCGGCGATCGCCACTACGTGCTCGAGCCGTCGCTGACGGCCGACGTCGCGCTCGTCAAGGCATGGAAGGCCGACAAGTCCGGCAACCTCATTTACCGCCGCACCGCGCGCAACTTCAACCCGATGTGCGCGATGGCCGGCAAGATCACCGTGGCGGAGGTCGAGGAGATCGTCGAGAACGGTGCGCTCGATCCGGACCAGGTCCATACGCCGGGGATCTTCGTGCAGCGCATCGTGCTGAACGCGACGCCCGAAAAACGCATCGAACAACGCGTCGTACGCGCGAAAGGAGACTGATATGGCCTGGAATCGTGACCAGATGGCCGCGCGCGCGGCGAAGGAACTGCAGGACGGCTTCTACGTGAACCTCGGCATCGGCCTGCCGACGCTCGTCGCGAACCACGTGCCGGAAGGCGTCGAGGTGTGGCTGCAGTCGGAGAACGGCCTGCTCGGCATCGGCCCGTCGCCGACCGAAGACGAAGTCGACGCCGATCTCATCAACGCCGGCAAGCAGACCGTCACGACGCTGCCGGGCTCGTCGATCTTCTCGTCGGCCGATTCGTTCGCGATGATCCGCGGCGGCCACATCAACCTCGCGATCCTCGGTGCGATGCAGGTCAGCAAGCAGGGCGACCTCGCGAACTGGATGATCCCGGGCAAGATGATCAAGGGGATGGGCGGCGCGATGGACCTCGTCGCGGGCGTGGGGCGTGTCGTCGTGCTGATGGAGCATGTCGCGAAAGGCGATCAGCACAAGATCCTCGACGAATGCAATCTGCCGCTGACGGGCGTCGGCGTGGTCGACCTGATCATCACCGATCTCGGCGTGATCGAAGTGACGCCGGCCGGCCTGAAGGTGCTCGAACTCGCCGACGGCGTGAGCGCCGAAGAGATCCAGTCGAAGACGGGCGCACCGCTCGACGTCAGCGCCGTGGCCTGAGTATCACGTCGTTGCGTCATGCTCGACGCCCCGCGTTCCTCACGGAACGCGGGGCGTTTTGTCATGACCGCATGCGTCACGCAATCGCGCCGCCGCCGTCGATCAGTACCGTCGAACCGGTTGCATAAGGCGTGGCCGCCAGATACAGGACCGCATTCGCGACATCCTCCGGCTGGCCGACCCTGCGGGCCGGAAGCCGCCGGGCCGCGCCGGCGTACATCGCGTCGCGTGCATCGGGCGCGAGCTTGTCCCACAGCGGCGTCGCGATCAGGCCCGGCGACACGGTATTCACGCGAACCGGCGCGAGCTCGAGCGCCAGGCCGCGGGTGAGCGCCTCGAGCGCCGCATTGATCGCGCCTTGCAGCACCGACGACGCGCTCGGTCGCACGCTGAGGTAGCCCGACACGAACGTCAGCGAGCCGCCGGGCGCGATATCGATCGCGCGGGCGATGCGGTACGCGCCCCAGAACTTGCTGTCCATCGCAGCCTGCGCGTCGGCAAGCGGCAGCGCACGGACTGCGCCCGTGGCCGTCTTCGCGGCCGAAATCACGACGTGGTCGAACTGGCCGGCGCGCGCGCAGAACGCATCGACGTCCGCCGTATCGGTGATGTCGAGCGTTTCGGTCCGCACGTGCGCGCCCGGCATGGCATCGACGTCGAACCTGCCCGGATCGCGCGACGCGATCGTCACGCGCGCGCCGTGTCGCGCGAAAGCCGCCGCGGTGGCGGCGCCGATGCCGGAGCTGCCTCCGACGACGAGGACGTTCTTGCCGTGGAGCGGATCATTCATGAAGGTCATTCCTGGTGATGAGTTGAACGGCATCCGGTCAGATCGTTTCGGTCTCGCGCAGCGTCGACGGGCTGCGAAGCGCGAAGCGCGCAATATCGTCCTTGCGCATGAAAGCGACCCCCGGATGTGATCGCGCGTAGTGCAGGAAGTCGTCCCACGCGCGGACCATCTGCGGCGTGCCGCTGATCCGGTCGTGCGCACTGATCGACATCAGTCTGCGCCGCTGCCCGGCTTCCGCGTACAACTGGTCGAAATCGAGCTTGATCTGCTCGAGGAACATCGCCGGCGTGTAGTGGCGGCCTTCGATCAGCAGGATGTCGTTGTTGCGCAGCGTGTACGGGACCACGGCGAAATCGCGACCGCCGACGGTCTCGACGAACGGTTCGTCGCGACTGACGTCGTCGATGTGATACGTGTAGCCGAGTTCCTGCAGCAGCGACAACGTATGCGGTCCGCGCCGCAGCCAGTTGCAGTTGTAGCCGGTCGGACGCTGGCCGGTCACCGCTTCGACCATGTCGCGTGCTTCGGTCAGGAAGCGGCGCTCGTCGTCGCGGCTCATCGCGAATTGCGCGCGCCACGTCGGGCCGTGCGCGGCGGCTTCGTGGCCGCGCGACACGATCTCGCGCGCCAGATCGGGGTGCCGGCGCGCGGCTTCCCCGATCATGTGTGACGTCACTTTCACGCCGTGCCGGTCCCACAGATCGAGCAGGCGCGGAATCCCTTCCCGGTAGCCGTACGCGAACCAGGTGGCCGAGGCGAGATCGACCGGTACCGACGGCGGGAACGCGACGGTCGGAAACGGGCTGTCCGCGCCCGTGGGCGGCTGTCCGCCTGCTTCGAACTGCATCGAGATCGAGATCACGATGCGCGCGCCGTCGGGCCAGAACGGCGTGGCGCCCGGTGCGGCGAGCGCCGCCGTTGGCGCGGCGGTTGCCGGCAGGGAGGCGCCTGCGGCCGCCGCGACGCCGGCCGCGAGCCCGGCGCCGGCCTGGGCCAGGAAC
>NZ_JAKWFH010000098.1:0-13801 GCF_029522185.1 Burkholderia sp. IO2
GGTGCGGGCGCCGGATCGGCGGCAGGCTCGCGGCCATCGGCGCCGCGGCGCTCGCGTCGGCCGGCGCCGTGGCGCTGGCGCCCGAGGCCCCCGATGCGGCCGATGCGGCCGATGCCGCTTCGGCCGCGCTGGCCGCCGACGGCACGACCGGCTGCGGCAGTGCGGTGAAGCCGGCCGCGATCGTGGCCGGCTTGGATGTGTCGCCGACCACCGGCGCGCTCACCGGCTCAGTGGCCGACGCCGCGGCGGCCACGGCCGCGGCTTCGTTCTTCGGGTTCTGGCGCTCGACCAGGTAGTAGTCGAGCACGCGACGCGCGATCGGGCCGGCGGCCTGGGCGCCCCAGCCGCCGTTTTCGACGACCAGCGCGACGGCGATCTGCGGATGGTCGACCGGCGCATATGCGATGAACAGCGCGTGGTCGCGCAGGTGTTCGGCGAGCAGGTGGCCCTTGTAGTTCGAACCCTGCAGCGAGAACACCTGGGCGGTACCGGTCTTGCCGGCGGCGAGGTACGGCGCGCCGCGGAACACCTTGTACGCGGTGCCGGACGGGTTCTCGATCACGTTCTCCATCCCGCGCTTCACGACGTCGATGTCGGCCTGCTTGAGCGGGATCACCTCGCTTTCCTTCGGCACGGTCAGGTGGCGCGCGCGAGAGATCGGATCCTCGACTTCCTTCACGAGGTGAGGCTTCATCACGACGCCGTTGTTCGCGAGCGTCGCGGTTGCGTGCGCGAGCTGCAGGATCGTGAACGAGTTGTAGCCCTGGCCGATTCCGAGGCTGATCGTCTCGCCGTCGAACCACTTCTGCTGGGCGGCCTTCTTGAACGCCTTCTTCTTCCAGTCGGTCGACGGCAGGATCCCGCGCGCCTCGCCCTGGATGTCGATCCCGGTGATCTGGCCGAAGCCGAACGGCTTCATGAAGTTCGCGATCGCGTTCACGCCGAGGTCGCGCGCGAGCATGTAGAAGTAGGTGTCGTTCGACACCATGATCGCCTTGTTCATGTCGACCCAGCCCTGGCCCGAGCGCACGTCGTTGCGGAACGTGTGGCCGCCGAACGTGAAGTAGCCCGGGTCCTGGAAGCCCCAGCCCGGCGTGCGCTTGCCGAGCGTGAGGCCCGCGAGCGCCATGAACGGCTTGTAGGTCGAGCCGGGCGGGTAGGTGCCGTGCAGCGGGCGGTTCAGGAGCGGCTTGTCGGGCGAGTTGTTCAGCTCGTCCCAGGTCTGCTGGTCGATGCCGTCGACGAACGAGTTCGGGTCGAAGCTCGGCGACGACACGAACGCGAGCACGTCGCCCGTCTTCGGCTCGATCGCGACGAGCGCACCGCGCTTGCCGGCGAACGCCTGCTCGGCGACCTGCTGCAGCCCGATGTCGAGCGACAGCACGAGGTTGTTGCCGGGCGTCGCCTGCGTGCGCGACAGCGTGCGCACCGGCCGGCCGCCGGCCGTCACCTCGACTTCCTCGAAGCCGGTCAGCCCGTGCAGCTCGGTTTCGTAGCTCTGCTCGACGCCGATCTTGCCGATGTAGTCGGTGCCCTTGTAGTTGTTCGCGTCGCGGCGCGGGTCGTAGTGCTCCTGGTCGCTGTCGTTGTCGTCGCTCATCGCGTCGATGCGATCCTGGTCGCGCTTCGAGATCCGGCCGATATAGCCGATCACGTGCGCGGCCGTCATGCCGAGCGGGTACTGGCGGAACAGCCGCGCGCGCACGTCGACGCCGGGGAAGCGGAAACGCTGCGCGGTGAAGCGCGCGACTTCGGCATCGGTGAGCCGCGTGCGGATCGGCAGGCTCTCGAAGTTCTTCGAGTCTTCCTGCAGCTTCTTGAAGCGGCGGCGGTCGCGCGCGTCGATCGGGATGATCTCGGACAGCTTGTCGATCGTGTTGTCGAGCGTGTCGTCGAGCTTCGACGGCGTGATCTCGAGCGTGTACGCCGAGTAGTTCTTCGCGAGGATCACGCCGTTGCGGTCGGTGATGATCCCGCGGTTCGGCACGATCGGCGCGACCGAGATGCGGTTTTCCTCGGCCTGCAGCGCGTATTTGCCGTGCTGCATCAGCTGCAGATAGAAGAAGCGGCTCGCGAGCAGCCCGAAGCAGACGAACACGAACACGCCCGCCGCCGCGACGCGCAGGCGGAACTTCGAGAGCTGCTGTTGGGTGTCGTTGAATTCGGTCATTTAAGGGCAATCTGGGCCGCGCGCGGACGCGGGCGAGGTGCCGCCCCGGAGCGCGGCGCGCGGCGGGCGTGGGGGCGGCGGGTATTCAAGGTCGGTCCGGCTCAGATCGGGCGCGTATCGTCCGGGTCGACCGGGCGGCGTTGCGGCATCAGCAGCAGGTGGCTCGCGATCGGCCACAGCGCGGCTTCGACGAAACCGTCGACGAGGTAGCGCCAGCCGGGGAACGCGGCGCCCATCAGCAGGCGGATCACGAACGGCACGAGCTGCGCGACGACGAGCAGCGGCGTGACGTACAGCACCTGCACGCCGATCGGCATCCACAGCACGCGGCGGTGGATCGTGATCGCGCCGTACGACAGCAGCGTATAGGCGAGCGCATGCTCGCCGAGCAGCCCCGCGTCGTGCACGTCCATCAGGATGCCGAGTGCGAACGCGACGCCCATCCCGACCTTGCGCGGCTGGTGGATGTTCCAGAACAGCAGCACGAGCGCGACGAAGTCGGGCACGCCGGGCAGGCGGCCCCACGGCATCAGGTTCAGCAGGAACGCGGCGGCGAGGCTGAAGACGATGAAGTACGGATTGACCGGCTGCAGGATGTATTGCGGGCGGTTCATCGCTGGGCTCCTGATTGCCCGGCAGCGGGCTTCGCGGGCGCGGCGGCGGGCTTGGCCGGCGCGGCAGGGGCCGGCGCCGGGTTCGCACCGGCGGGCGGGGCCGCGGCGGACGGCTTCGCGTTCGCGTCGGCCTTGTCGGCTTTCTCGGCCTTCGCGGCGGCCTTGCCCTTCTTGCCCTTCGCGTTCTTCTCGGCCGCGGGATCGGGCTCGGCCGGGCGCGGCGGGATGTCGTTCCGGTAATGCAGCACGAGCATCTGGCGCGCGCCGCGCACGGCCGCGACCGGCGCACAGGTCACGCGGGCGAACGCGGTATCGGCGAGCTTGTCGACGCGCACGACCTTCGCGACCGGCAGGCCGGGTGGATAGACGCCGTCGAGGCCGCTCGTGACGAGTTCGTCGCCGGCGACGAGATCCGCGCTCGTCGGCACGAAGCGCAGGTCGAGCGAATCGCCCTTCGGCGTGCCGTAGATCACGCTGCGCAGGCCGGTGCGCAGCACCTGCACGGGAATCGCGAGATCGCGGTCGGTGACCAGCGTGATTTCGGATTGCAGCGGGAACACGCGCGTGACCTGCCCGATCACGCCGTCCTCGCTGACGACGGGCGAGCCGTCCTGGATGCCTTGCTGCGAGCCTTGCCCGACCACGATCTTCTGCGTGAACGGATCGCTCGTGTCGTACTGGATCTCGACCGGCGTCGATTGCGTCGCGATGTGCTGGCGCAGTTCGAGCACCGCGCGCAGGTGCGCGTTTTCCTGCGTGAGCACGGCGGCCTGGTTGGCCTGCGTGGACAGCTGCAGGTTGCGTTTGCGCAGATCGTCGTTCTCGTGGCGCAGCGCCGCGCCGGTGACGGCGAGGTCGGCCGCGCCCATGAACAGGTCGCGCGGCACGAGCGCCGCGCGTTGCAGCGGGTAGAGCACCGTGCCGAGCACGCCGCGCACGATTTCGAGCGTGCTGAAGCGCGCGTCCGACACGAGGAGCGCGATGGCGAGGGCGACGAAGAAGATGAGCCGCGCGAGCGCGGGCGGACCTTGCTTGAAGAGGGGCGGCGGACTGTATTCCATGGTCGGCGCCGGGCGCGTGTGATCGGTTAAATAATGCTCAGACGCGCAAACGGCGCGGCGGTTCGTTCTGAACGAGCGATCCGGCCACGCCGCGGGTGCGTCATATCAAACGGGACTGCCTAGGCGATCACTGGGCGATCACTCGTACGAGAAGATGCTGCCCAGCTTGTCCATGCGCTCGAGCGCCATGCCCGAACCGCGCACGACGCAGGTCAGCGGGTCTTCCGCGACGAGCACCGGCAGGCCGGTTTCTTCCGCGAGCAGGCGATCGAGGTCGCGCAGCAGCGCGCCGCCGCCCGTCAGCATCATCCCGCGTTCGGCGATGTCGGCGCCGAGTTCCGGCGGCGTCTGTTCGAGCGCGATCTTCACCGACGACACGATCTGGTTCAGCGGATCGGTCAGCGCTTCGAGGATTTCGTTGCTGGAGATCGTGAAGCTGCGCGGGATGCCTTCCGACAGGTTGCGGCCCTTCACTTCCATTTCCTTGACTTCGGAGCCCGGGAACGCGGAGCCGATTTCCTTCTTGATCGCCTCGGCGGTCTGCTCGCCGATCAGCATCCCGTAGTTGCGGCGGATGTAGTTGACGATCGCCTCGTCGAACTTGTCGCCGCCGACGCGCACCGAGCCTTTGTAGACGATGCCGCCGAGCGAGATCACGCCGACTTCGGTCGTGCCGCCGCCGATGTCGACGACCATCGAGCCGGTGGCTTCCGAGACCGGCAGGCCCGCGCCGATCGCCGCCGCCATCGGCTCCTCGATCAGGTAGACCTGCGACGCGCCGGCGCCGTGCGCGGCTTCCTTGATCGCGCGGCGCTCGACCTGGGTCGAGCCGCACGGCACGCAGATGATGATGCGCGGCGACGGCGAGAACATGCGCGACTCGTGGGCCGTCTTGATGAACTGCTTGATCATCTGCTCGGTGACGGTGAAGTCGGCGATCACGCCGTCCTTCATCGGGCGGATCGCCTCGATGTTGCCCGGCACCTTGCCGAGCATCTGCTTGGCTTCCTTGCCGACCGCCTGGATCGTCTTCTTGCCGTTGGGGCCGCCTTCCTGGCGGATCGACACGACGGACGGCTCATCGAGCACGATGCCCTTGCCGCGCATGTAGATCAGGGTGTTTGCGGTGCCGAGGTCGATCGCGAGATCGTTGGAGAAGTAGCTGCGCAAAAAACCGAACATTCAGAATCCTGTTTCGCTCTGGGCCGGCCCTGCATAGCGAGCGCTGAGGGCGGCAGCGGAAAAAATAACAGCCTCGGGAAGCGTGGCGGAAGCGGCCGCCGCGGCGCACGAAGCTGCGAGTGATGTCTACCGGGGATCGCACGAAGCACGCACGGCTTGCCGAAGTGGGGCGAAACGGTGCGGGAAAAGGCTGCCGGGTTTGGGTCGAACGCGTAATGATACCTTATAATTTCACGGTATTTGAATCGAAACGGGCGGTATTTTTGCCGCTTCGGCCCCGATTTTTGAGGGTGGGATCGCACCCTCCAACCCCCCGCCGCAGTGCTGCTTTCGATGCACTGCGCAGCCTTGTTTTTCCGGTGATCGCATGGCCCTGACCCTGACCGATGTGAAACGCATCGCGCACCTGGCGCGACTCGAAATGGCCGACGCCGACGCCGAGCACATGCTCGGCCAGCTCAATGAATTCTTCGGCCTCGTCGAGCAGATGCAGGCGGTCGACACCGCCGGCATCGCGCCGCTCGCCCACCCGATCGAACAGATCCAGGAAGTCGCGCAGCGCCTGCGCGACGACGCCGTGACGGAAGTCGTCAATCGCGACGACAACCAGCGTCCGGCGCCGGCCGTCCAGGACGGCCTCTATCTCGTGCCGAAGGTGATCGAGTAAGCATTCGATGACAAGCGCGCCGGCCGTCCAGCGCCGCGCGCGACCCAGAATTCCCAGGAAAACCACTCAATGCACGCAAAAAGCCTGACCGAACTGCGCGCCGCGCTCGCCGCCAAGGAATGCTCGGCCGTCGAGCTCGCGCAGCACTACCTGAAACGGATCGACGCCGCGCGCGACCTGAACGCGTTCGTCCACGTCGACGCCGACCTCACCCTCGCGCAGGCGAAAGCCGCCGACGCCGAACTCGCGCGCGGCGCGGGCGGCGCGCTGACCGGCCTGCCGATCGCGCACAAGGACGTGTTCGTCACGCGCGGCTGGCGCTCGACCGCCGGCTCGAAGATGCTCGCGAATTACGAGAGCCCGTTCGACGCGACCGTCGTCGCCCGCCTGCAGGCGGCCGGCATGGTCACGCTCGGCAAGACCAACATGGACGAGTTCGCGATGGGCTCGTCGAACGAGAATTCCGCGTTCGGCGCGGTGAAGAACCCGTGGGACACGAACGCGGTGCCGGGCGGCAGCTCGGGCGGCAGCTCGGCCGCCGTCGCCGCGCGCCTCGCGCCGGCCGCGACCGGCACCGACACTGGCGGCTCGATCCGCCAGCCCGCGTCGTTCGCGGGCGTGACGGGCATCAAGCCGACCTACGGCCGCGTGTCGCGCTACGGGATGATCGCGTTCGCGTCGTCGCTCGACCAGGGCGGCCCGATGGCGCAGAGCGCGTCCGACTGCGCGCTGCTGCTGAACGCGATGGCCGGCTTCGACGAGCGTGACTCGACGAGCCTCGAGCGCGACGACGAAGACTTCACGCGCCACCTCGGCCAGCCGTGGGCGGCCGGCAACGACGCGGGCAAGCCGCTCGCCGGCCTGCGCATCGGCTTGCCGAACGAGTATTTCGGCGCCGGCCTCGCCGACGACGTGCGCGCGACGATCGACGCGGCGCTCAAGCAATACGAAGCGCTCGGCGCGACGCTCGTGCCGGTGTCGCTGCCGAAGACGGAGCTGTCGATCCCCGTGTACTACGTGATCGCGCCGGCGGAAGCGTCGTCGAACCTGTCGCGCTTCGACGGCGTGCGTTTCGGCCACCGCGCCGCGCAGTACGGCGACCTGCTCGACATGTACAAGAAGTCGCGCGCCGAAGGCTTCGGGCCCGAAGTGAAGCGCCGGATCCTGGTCGGCACGTATGTGCTGTCGCACGGCTACTACGACGCGTACTACCTGCAGGCGCAGAAGATCCGCCGCATCATCGCGAACGATTTCCAGGAAGCGTTCAAGTCCTGCGACGTGATCATGGGCCCGGCGTCGCCGACGGTCGCATGGGATCTCGGCGCGAAGGGCGACGATCCGGTGCAGATGTATCTCGCGGATATCTACACGCTGTCGGTGAGCCTCGCCGGTCTGCCCGGCATGAGCGTGCCGTGCGGCTTCGGCGCGGGCGCGAACGCGCAGCGCCCGGTCGGCCTGCAGATCATCGGCAACTATTTCAACGAAGCCCGGATGCTGCAGGTCGCCGACGCGTTCCAGCGCGCGACCGATTGGCACAAGCAAGTTCCGGCAGGGGTGTAAGCACATGGCTACTCAGTGGGAAGTCGTTATCGGTCTCGAGACGCACGCGCAACTGTCGACCGTCTCGAAGATTTTCTCGGGCGCATCGACGCAGTTCGGCGCGGAGCCGAACACGCAGGCGTGCCCGGTCGACCTGGCGCTGCCGGGCGTGCTGCCGGTACTGAACCGCGGCGCGGTCGAGCGGGCGATCCGCTTCGGCCTCGCGATCGGCTCGACCATCGCGCCGCGCAGCATCTTCGCGCGCAAGAATTATTTCTACCCCGATCTGCCGAAGGGCTATCAGATCAGCCAGTACGAGATTCCGGTCGTGCAGGGCGGCCAGATCACGATCCAGGTGCCGGCCAACGAAAAGGCCGGCAAGGCTGCGTACGAGAAAACGGTCAACCTGACCCGCGCGCACCTCGAGGAAGATGCGGGCAAGTCGCTGCACGAAGACTTCGCCGGGATGACCGGGATCGACCTGAACCGCGCGGGCACGCCGCTGCTCGAGATCGTCACCGAGCCGGAAATGCGCAGCGCGGCCGAGGCCGTCGCGTACGCGAAGGCACTGCACGGGCTCGTCGTGTGGCTCGGCATCTGCGACGGCAACATGCAGGAAGGCTCGTTCCGCTGCGACGCGAACGTGTCGGTGCGCCCGGTCGGCCAGGAGAAGTTCGGCACGCGCGCGGAAATCAAGAACCTGAACTCGTTCCGGTTCCTCGAGGAAGCAATCAACTACGAAGTGCGTCGGCAGATCGAGCTGATCGAGGACGGCGGCGAAGTCGTGCAGGAAACGCGCCTCTACGATCCGGACAAGCGCGAGACGCGTTCGATGCGCAGCAAGGAAGACGCGCACGATTACCGCTACTTTCCCGATCCCGACCTGATGCCGCTCGTGATCGGCCAGGACTGGATCGAGCGCGTGCAGTCCGGCATGCCGGAACTGCCGGCCGCGATGCAGCAGCGCTTCGTCGACGAGTACGGCGTGTCCGCGTACGACGCGGGCGTGCTGACGTCGAGCAAGGCGATGGCCGCGTACTTCGAGGCGGTGGTCGCGAAGGCCGGCGCGGCGAATGCGAAGATCGCCGCGAACTGGCTGATGGGCGACGTGTCGTCGCAACTGAACCGCGACGGCATCGAGATCGACGCGATTCCCGTCTCGGCCGCGCAGCTCGCGCTGCTGCTGCAGCGCATCGCCGACGGCACGATCTCGAACAAGATCGCGAAGGAAATCTTCGCGACGATCTGGGACGAGAAGGCGACCGACGAAGGTGCGGCCGACCGCATCATCGACGCGAAGGGCCTGAAGCAGATCTCCGACACCGGCGCGCTGGAAGCGATCATCGACGAAGTGCTCGCGGCGAACGCGAAGTCGGTCGAGGAATTCCGCGCGGGTAAGGAAAAGGCGTTCAACGCGCTGATCGGCCAGGCGATGAAGGCGACCAAGGGCAAGGCCAATCCGCAGCAGGTCAACGAGCTGCTGAAGAAGAAGCTCGGCTGAGCATGCGCGCGCGCCTGAACCGCGCTTGACGACGGGCCGCTCCCGACCAGTTCGGGGCGGCCCGTCGCGTTTGGTGGATGCGTTATCGTATGCATCGCACCGTCCAACGGAGGAACGAATGGCGAAACAACCGTCGCTCGACGATTTCCGCGTGCCGTACAGCACGCGCGAGAAGGAAGCCGCCGCATTCAAGCTCGACGCGTTCGACCCGGCCGCGAAGCCGTTTTCGTCCGGCTCGAAGGAGGCCGACCGTGAACGGCTGTCGGTCGTGTCGACCGAGCTCGACGTGCAGCAGGAGCGCCTGCACACGCAGCAGAAGAAGCGCGTGCTGCTCGTGCTGCAGGGGATGGACACGAGCGGCAAGGACGGCACCGTGCGCGCGGTGTTTCGCGAGGTCGATCCGCTCGGCCTGCGCATCGTGCCCTTCAAGGCGCCAACGCCGATCGAGGCCGCGCACGACTTCCTGTGGCGCGTGCATGCGCAGGTGCCGGCGGCCGGCGAGCTCGCGATCTTCAACCGCAGCCACTACGAAGACGTGCTGGTGCCGCGCGTGCTCGGCGCGATCGGCGACAAGGAGTGCGAGCGCCGCTACCGGCAGATCCGCGATTTCGAGACGATGCTGTTCGAGAACGGCACGACCATCGTCAAGTGCTTCCTGCACATCTCGAAGGACGAGCAGCGCGCGCGGCTGCAGGCGCGCATCGACGATCCGACCAAGCACTGGAAATTCGACATCGCCGATCTCGACGCGCGCAAGCACTGGGACGCGTACCAGTCCGCGTACCGCGACGCGCTCGCCGCGACGTCGGCCGAGCATGCGCCGTGGTACGTGATCCCGGCGAATTCGAAGACGCACCGCAACGTGATGATCGCCGAGCTGCTGCTGCGCACGATGACCGACATGAAGCTGGAATTCCCGCCGCCGAAGCCCGAGCTCGAAGGCGTGAAGATCCGTTAAGCTGCCCCCTGTAAAAATATCGAACTGAACGGAACCCGACATGATGCGAGTGATCACCGCCAACCTGAACGGCATCCGCTCCGCCGCGAAGAAGGGCTTCTTCGACTGGCTCGGCGAACAGAACGCCGATTGCGTGTGCGTGCAGGAAATCAAGGTATCGGCCGACGACCTGCCGGCCGAATTCGTCGAGCCGCACGGCTTCAAGAGCTATTTCCACCACGCCGAGAAGAAGGGCTACAGCGGCGCGGGCGTGTACAGCCGCCGCGAGCCCGATGACGTGATCATCGGTTTCGGCAGCAGCGAATTCGATCCCGAGGGGCGCTACGTCGAGGTGCGCTACGGCAAGCTGTCGGTCGTCTCGGTGTACGTGCCGTCCGGCTCGAGCGGCGAGGAGCGCCAGCAGGCGAAGTACCGCTTCATGGCCGAATTCATGCCGCACCTCGCCGCGCTGAAGAAGAAGCGCGAGGTGATCCTGTGCGGCGACGTGAACATCGTCCACAAGGAAATCGACATCAAGAACTGGAAGAGCAACCAGAAGAACTCGGGCTGCCTGCCGGAAGAGCGCGAGTGGCTCACGAAGCTGTTCGACGACGTCGGCTACGTCGACGTGTTCCGCACGCTCGACCCGCGTCCCGAGCAGTACACGTGGTGGAGCAACCGCGGCCAGGCGTACGCGAAGAACGTCGGGTGGCGGATCGATTACCAGATCGCGACCCCGGGCGTGGCCGGGACCGCGAAAAGCACGTCGATCTTCAAGGACATCAAGTTCAGCGACCATGCGCCGCTGACGGTCGACTACGACTACCAGAAGTGATGGCCGGCGGCTGCGCCGCGCGCGCAGCCGCCGGGCCATTCATCCCGGTCGCCGGATGCAAAACGGGCCGCCTGTTCCGACAGGCGGCCCGTTTCCCTTGGGGCGGCGCTTACTGCTTGAGCGACGCCATGTCGATCACGAACCGGTACTTCACGTCGCTCTTCAGCATCCGCTCGTAGGCCGTGTTGATCTGCTGCATCGGAATCGTCTCGATATCGGACGTGATCCCGTGTTCCGCGCAGAAATCGAGCATTTCCTGCGTTTCGGCGATCCCGCCGATCAGCGAACCCGCGAGGCGGCGGCGCTTGAAGATCAGGTTGAACACCTGCGGCGACGGATGGTCGTGCTCCGGCGCGCCGACGAGCGTCATCGTGCCGTCGCGCTTGAGCAGGTGCAGGAACGGATTCAGGTCGTGCTGCGCGGCGACCGTGTTCAGGATGAAGTCGAAACTGTTCAGGTGCGCGTTCATCTGCGCTTCGTCCTTCGAGATCACGACTTCGTGCGCGCCGAGCCGCTTGCCGTCGTCGATCTTCGACGGCGACGTCGTGAACAGCACGACGTGCGCACCCATCGCGCGCGCCAGCTTCACACCCATGTGGCCGAGGCCGCCGAGACCGACGATGCCGACCTTCTTGCCGGGGCCGACGTTCCACTGCCGCAGCGGCGAGTAGGTCGTGATCCCCGCGCACAGCAGCGGCGCCGCGCCGGCCGGGTCGAGCGTGTCCGGCACGCGCAGCACGAACGCCTCGTCGACGACGAGCTGCGTCGAATAGCCGCCGTACGTGATGTCGCCCGTCACGCGGTCCTGGCCGTTGTAGGTGCCGACGAAGCCGTTTTCGCAATACTGCTCGAGGCCTTCTTCGCAGCTCGCGCAGGTGCGGCACGAATCGACGAGACAGCCGACGCCGACCAGCTCGCCGACCTTGAAGCGCGACACCTGCGGGCCGGTCGCGGTCACGCGGCCGACGATTTCATGGCCCGGTACGACCGGGTAGATCGTGTTGCGCCATTCGTTGCGCGCCTGGTGAAGGTCCGAGTGGCAGACGCCGCAGTAGAGGACGTCGATCTGGACGTCGAGGTCGCGCAGCGCGCGACGCTGGAATTCGAACGGGGCGAGCGGCGACTGCGCATCGGTCGCCGCGTAGGCATAGGTCGTACTCATGCAAGGGCTCCTTGTCCGGAAAACATCCGGCGAAACAGACTGCCGTCGCATCATGTGGCGATGCGGCGAGACAGGACGTCATCGTAAGGAGCGCGGCGCCGCGGCGAAATACATGAAGGTCTGGAAGATTTGCCTATTCCTCTCGAATTGCCCGCAAACAGCCGTCAAAATGCGTCCAAGGTGCTACATTGCGAGCCAGATTCTCTTGCCGGACAGGGCCGTACCGATGAGCTTCCAACCCCTTTTGGCCGACGCGGGCGAGCGCCTGCAGCGCCGCATGATCGAGCTGCACACGCGCCTCGCGCCGAACGAGGGCGACACGCTCGCGGCGCTCGACGGCGTGCGCTTCATCCGTGTGACCCATCCGGCGCCGCGCATGCCGGTGCTGTACGAGCCGAGCATCATCGTCGTGTGCCAGGGGCGCAAGCTCGGCTATCTCGGCGACCGCTCGTTCGTGTACGACGCGCAGCAGTATCTGGTGCTGTCGGTGCCGCTGCCGTTCGAATGCGAGACCTTCGCGAGCATGGACGAGCCGTTTCTCGCGATCTCGATCCGCGTCGATCTCGCGGTGATCGCCGAACTCGCGATCCTGCTCGACGAGACGCTCGGCGCGGCGGTCAGCGAGCCGCTCGGCGTCTATTCGACGCCGCTCGACGCGCCGTTGGCCGATGCCGTCGTGCGCCTGCTCGAAGCGCTCGCGTCGCCGCACGACACACGGGTGCTGGGGCCGGCGATCATGCGCGAGATCGCGTATCGCGTGCTGACTGGCGAGCAGGGCGACGCGATGCGCGCGGCGCTCGTGCAGCAGCATCATTTCGGTCGCATCGCGAAGGCGTTGCGGCGCATCCATGCGGAGCTGAAGGCCGATCTCGACGTCGAGACGCTCGCCCGCGAAGCCGGGATGAGCCTCGCGGTGTTTCACGCGCAGTTCAAGCACGTGACGGCGACGTCGCCGATGCAGTACGTGAAAACCGCGCGGCTGCACCAGGCGCGGCTGATGATGGTGCGCGACGGGCTGGGCGCCGGCGCGGCGGCCGCGCGGGTGGGCTATGCGAGCGCGTCGCAGTTCAGCCGCGAGTTCAAGCGGCTGTTCGGCCGCAGCCCGGGAGACGAAGTGCGCTGGATGCGCGACAGCGGGGTGCGCCCGGCCATGGCCGACGCGGACGCGTAGCGTCCCGGCGCCGCGCGGCGGTTCAGCGCCGCACGATCTTGCGCCGCTGCGCGCTGATGCCCGCGTAGTCGGGCAGCGATTCGACGCGCTTGCCCGTTGCCTTCGCGTACAGCGGCATCAGGTCCGGCAGCCGGTTCAGCAGGTCCTGGCGGCGCGCGCTGCTGTACGGATGCGTGTAGATGAAGCCCGACGCCTTGTTCGCGCGGGTCGCGACCGCGAGCTTGTCCCACAGCGTGATCGCCGCGCGCGGATCGAAGCCCGCGCGGGCGGCGATGTCGCCGCCGATCACGTCGGCCTCGGTTTCGTCGGTCGGGTCGTAGTGGAGCGATTGCAGGCGCTCGCCGAGGTTCAGCGCCTGCGGCAGCGGATCGCCGACGCCGAACAGCGGCGGCAGCGCGGCCGCGCGCAGCGACGTCTGCGAGGTCACGCTGAAGTTGCTGCGCGCGTGTTCGCGCAGCGCATGCGCGATGCCGTGCGCGAGCAGCACGCCGAGCTCGTCGTCGTTCAGGCGCACCCGATCGAGCATGCCGCCGTACACGAGCACCTTGCCGCCCGGCAGGCAGGTCAGGCGGATGTCGCGCGAGCGGATCGCGTTCACGTCCCAGGCCCAGCTTTTCACGCGGTCGTTCCACTTCACCGAATACGGCGCGAGCTTCGCGACGATCGCGCGCAGCCGCTTCACGCGCGGCTGGTTCGCGCTCAGCAGCCGGTTGCTGTCGGCGGCCGCCTGGACGATCTGTGCGTATTCGTTCGCGGTGAGCTGTTCGAGCAGCGGCGACGGGATCAGCGTGCGGAATGCGATCGCGTTGCCGTAGCGGACCTGCTGCGGCGTCGGCGTATAGGCCTTCGCGGGCGCCGCGGCGCCGGTCGGCTGCGCGCCTTCCGCGATGGACGGCGCGGCGGGCGCGGCCGCCGTCGCAGGCGCGGGCGGCGTCGCCGGCGCGGAGCCCGCCGCGGTCGCG
>NZ_JAKWFH010000099.1:0-13028 GCF_029522185.1 Burkholderia sp. IO2
GCTTCGATCTGTCGGACCTGCGCTACAAGAACGGTGTCGACAGCTACCTGTCGGTGCTGACCGCGCAGACGGATCTGTACGCCGCGCAGCAGTCGCTGATCAGCGCACGTCTGGCACGCTGGACGAACCTGGTCGACCTGTACCGCGCCCTGGGCGGCGGGTGGATCCAGCGCGCCGGCGAGACGCCGCGTGCGCCGGATGCACCGGTCGATTACGACAAGGCGGCTGCGCCGGCGCCCGCGTCGGCAACCGCGACGAACGGGTAAGCACCGAGAAGGCAGGCGCGGGTTATCGCGCTTGCGCTTCGAACCGGCTGTATGCGGAAGCGAGAACGCCACGGACGAAGGTCCGTGGCGTTTTCTTTTGCGCTGCCGGATCGGGCGGGGACGGGCGCTGTCGTCGTGACGATGCGTGCGCGGCGTTCCGCTGGTACCGATCACGCCGACCGCACCAACCGCGTCACGCCTGGCGGTCAGTCGGCATTCCGCATCATGCGCCGGCGATCCATCTGCTCGCGCGAAGCGCGTTCACCCCCGCACCACGCGTGGTCCCGCACCCCCAAAACAAAACGCCACGGCATGCCGTGGCGTTTCTCGTTACCGCCGTCACCGCTTCGCGCCATCGTCCGGCGCGGCGCGATCAGTGGTGCACGTCGGCGGGCCGCCCGTCGAAGTCGTGTCCCGCGCGCCGAATCTCGCAGCGCGCATCCTTTTCGCCTTTCACGCCGTTGAACACGATGTTCAGGATCACGGCCGAGGCCGATGCCAGCAGGATGCCGCTATGCAGGATCGGTGCGAGCGCGGGCGGCAGCTTCGAGAAGAAGTGCGGCGACACGACCGGCACGAGGCCCATGCCGACGCTCACGGCGACGATGAACAGGTTGTGCGAGTTGTTCACGAAGTCGACCTTCGACAGCACCTTGATGCCGTTCGCGGCGACCATCCCGAACATCACGATGCCTGCGCCGCCGAGCACGAACGGCGGCACCGACGCGACGACCTGCGCCATCTTCGGGAACAGGCCGAGCAGCACGAGGATCACGCCGCCCGTCGCACACACGAAGCGGCTCTTCACACCCGTCACGCCGATCAGGCCGACGTTCTGCGAGAACGACGTATGCGGGAACGAATTGAAGATGCCGCCGATCAGCGTGCCGAGGCCGTCGACGCGCAGGCCGCGCACGAGGCGCTCCTGATTGACCGGGCGATCGACCATGTCGCCGACCGCGAGGAACATGCCGGTCGATTCGATGAACGTGACGAACATCACCGTGACCATCGTCACGATCGACAGCGGATCGAAGTGCGGCAGGCCGAAGTGGAACGGCATCACGAAGCCGACCCACGGCGCATGCGCGACGCCGTCGGTGTTCACGCGGCCGATCGCGAAGGCGATCGCGAAGCCGGCGACGATGCCGAGCAGCACCGAGATGTTCGCGACGAAACCGCGGCCGTACTTGTTGATCAGCAGGATCAGCGTGAGCACGAGCAGCGACAGGCCGAGATAGACCGGGCTGCCGTACTCGGGGTTGCCGACGCCGCCGGCTGCCCAGTTGATGCCCACTTCCATCAGCGACAGCCCGATCACGGCGATCACCGTGCCGACGACCACCGGCGGGAAGAACCGCAACAGCTTGCCGATCATCGGCGCGAGCACGATGCCGATGATGCCGGCCGCGATGGTCGAGCCGAAGATGTCGAGAATGCCGAGGCCGGGGTTCGTGCCGATCGCGATCATCGGGCCGACGGCCGCGAACGTGCAGCCCATGATGACGGGCAGGCGGATCCCGAAGATCCACAGGCCGAGCGTCTGGATCAGCGTGGCGATGCCGCACGAAAACAGATCGGCGCTGATCAGGAACGCGATCTGGTCTTTCGGCAGCTTGAGCGCGGCGCCGACGATAAGCGGCACGGCGACGGCGCCGGCGTACATGACGAGGACGTGTTGCAGGCCAAGCGTTACCAGCTTGCCGGTCGGCAGCACCTCATCGCACGGATGGACCGTGTTCGATTGCATCTGTCTCACTCCATGATCTTGTTTTCGGGGTGATACGAAGTTATTCGGAATGAATCCATGCAACAAGAGCACTGGGTTCTATTCCGTTCTTTGCTGGTTCGATATGCCATTTCGGCATGGAGCAGGGGGGCGATCATCGGGAAACTGCCGCAGGAGTGAGGTTCACCGGTTTTATAGCGCTTCAAAATAGCGCCGGCCCCCATGTCAAATATGGTCCGCTTTATGGTGTGTATCGGGTCGGCCGCATAGTGGCAAAAAGGGGGGTGCGGAAAGCGTGCCGGGTTAACCCGCGAGCGGCCGCTTTTGCGTGCAAGGTGCAGCCCGGTCAAACCCGCCGGCCGAGCGCCGTTTCGACGCGTCGACGTGACGGCAAAAAACGGGGCGCACATCGCGATCCCGTTATCATCGACATCCGTTCATACGAATCCCCCTCACGTCATGCGCCTGCTCGGAATCGACCTCGGCACCGGCTCCGTCAAACTCGTCACGCTCGATGCCGACGGCGTCGAGCGGGCGGTCGCGAGCGAACCTTATGCGTTGTCGTCGCCGCAGCCGGGCTGGGCGGAAATCGCGCCCGACACCTGGTGGCAGGCGCTGGTGCGCGCGGCCGCGCGGCTGCCGGCCAACGAGCGCGCGCAGGTCGCGGCGATCGGCTTTTCGGGCCAGATGCATGGCGTCGTGCTGATCGACGCGGCCGGCCAGCCGGTGCGGCCCGCGCTGCTGTGGCCGGACACGCGCGCGGTGCGGGAGGCGGATGCAGCGAGCTGGCCGGCGTTCGGATCGCCCGTCGCCGGAGTGCCCGTCGCCGGATTACCCGTCGCCGGGTTGCCCGTCGCCCCGAATCCCGTCGCGCCCGGCATGGCCGGCCCGCTGTTGCGCTGGCTGGCCACGCACGAACCCGCTGCGCTGCGCGCCGCGCGCTGGGCCGTGCAGCCGAAGGACTGGCTGCGCATCGCGCTCGGCGGCGATGTCGCGGCCGATCCGAGCGACGCGTGCGCAACCGCGCTCGCGACGCCCGACGGCGCGTGGGACAACCCATTGATCGACACGCTCGGCTTGCCGACCGACCGCTTCGCGCCGGTGCGTGCGTCCACCGCGCGCTGCGGCGTGCTCGGCGCGCAGGCTGCCGCCGCGCTCGGCCTGCCGGCCGGCGTGCCGCTCGCGACGGGCGCGGCCGATACCGCGTGCGCGGCGCTCGGCAGCGGGCTGGCCGTCGCAGGCGACGCGCTGCTGACGACCGGCAGCGGCGGGCAGATCGTCGTGCTCGCGGACGCGCTGCCGCCCGCGCGGCGCGGCTTGCATCGCTATCGTGCGGCGGCCAGCGGCGGCTATTACACGATGGCCGCGATGCAGAACGTCGGGCTCGCGCTCGAAGCCGTGCGCGGCTGGCTCGGCTACGCGCGATGGGCCGATGCATATGACGATGCGTTCGCGCAGCCGGCGTCGGAGCGGCTGTGCTTCCTGCCTTACCTGACCGGCGAACGTTCGCCGTGGATGAACCCCGATGCGCGCGGCGGCTGGCTCGGCCTCGGGCTCGGCGACACGCGCGGCGCGATGATGCGCGCCGCGTTCGAAGGCGTCGCATTCGCGTTGCGCGCGGGGCTCGATGCGATCCGCGACGCCGATCGCCGTGATGCCGTGACGACGCTGCGTCTCGCGGGCGGCGGTTCGGTCGATCCGCGCTGGCGCCAGTTGCTCGCCGACGCGCTCGGCGCGTCGCTGCACGCGATCGATTGCCCGAACGCCGCGACGCGCGGCGCCGCGTTGCTCGCGGGCGTCGCGATCGGACATTGGCGTGAAGATGCGTTGCGCGCGCTGGCGCCGACTGCGTCGCCGGTCGCGGCCCCGCACGATGATCGCCGGCTGGCGGCCCGCCACGCGCGCTTCGTCGATCTGTACGTTCGCACGGATGCATGGTTCACGACGGGCGTTTAAACTCGAACACTTGTTCTTTTGCGTCAGCGATGACGCATCCTGGCAAGCCGGCGACCGTTTCCCGCACGCGATGCGCGGCGGGAGCGGCCATCATGGCGAGCACGAGATTCTTTCGCCGTGCCACGCGGCACGGCTTCGACCGCTTTGCACGAAACCCCGGCCGGCGCCGACCCGCGGGCCGGGGCCGATCTCACAGACATACAGGAGTGACACGATGAAGACGAAAGCCGCGATTGCATGGAAGGCCGGTGCGCCGCTCACGATCGAGGAAGTCGATCTCGAAGGGCCGCGCGCCGGTGAAGTGCTGATCGAAGTGAAGGCGACGGGCATCTGCCACACCGACTACTACACGCTGTCGGGCGCCGATCCGGAAGGGATCTTCCCGGCGATCCTCGGCCATGAAGGCGCGGGCGTGGTGGTCGACGTCGGCCCCGGCGTCGGCACCGTGAGGAAGGGCGACCACGTGATTCCGCTCTACACGCCCGAATGCCGCGAGTGCAAGTTCTGCCTGTCGCGCAAGACCAACCTGTGCCAGAAGATCCGCGCGACGCAGGGCAAGGGCCTGATGCCGGACGCGACGTCGCGCTTCTCGCTCGACGGCAAGCCGCTGTTCCACTACATGGGCACGTCGACGTTCTCGAACTACATCGTCGTGCCGGAGATCGCGGTCGCGAAGGTGCGCGAGGACGCGCCGTTCGACAAGATCTGCTACATCGGCTGCGGCGTGACGACGGGCGTCGGCGCGGTCGTGTACTCGGCGAAGGTCGAGGCCGGTGCGAACGTGGTCGTGTTCGGCCTCGGCGGGATCGGCCTGAACGTGATCCAGGGCGCGAAGATGGTCGGCGCGGACAAGATCATCGGCGTCGACATCAACCCGAAGCGCGTCGAGCTCGCGAAGAAGTTCGGGATGACGCACTTCATCAACCCGAACGAGGTCGAGAACGTCGTCGACCACATCGTGCAGCTGACCGACGGCGGCGCCGACTACTCGTTCGAATGCGTCGGCAACGTGAAGCTGATGCGCCAGGCGCTCGAGTGCACGCACAAGGGCTGGGGCCAGTCGTTCATCATCGGCGTGGCGGCAGCGGGCGAGGAAATCAGCACGCGCCCATTCCAGCTGGTGACGGGCCGCGAATGGAAGGGCTCGGCGTTCGGCGGCGCACGCGGGCGCACCGACGTGCCGAAGATCGTCGACTGGTACATGGAAGGCAAGATCAACATCGACGACCTGATCACGCACACGCTGCCGCTCGAGCGGATCAACGAAGGCTTCGACCTGATGAAGGCCGGCGAGTCGATCCGCTCGGTCGTGCTGTACTGACCGGGAGCGAATCGTCATGCTCGAACTCGTTTCCTCGCATGCGTGCCACGGCGGCGAGCAGCGCTTCTACCGTCACGATTCGGCAGTCATCGGCCTGCCGATGAAGTTCTCGGTGTACCTGCCACCGCAGGCCGCGCACGGCCGCGTGCCGGCGCTGTTCTATCTCGCCGGGCTCACGAGTACCGACGAGACGTTCGCGATCAAGGCCGGCGCGCAGCAATACGCGGCGCAGCACGGCATCGCGCTCGTGATGCCCGATACGAGCCCGCGCGGCGCGGGCGTGCCGGGCGAGACGGATGCGTGGGACTTCGGCGTCGGCGCGGGCTTCTACGTCGATGCGACCGAAGCGCCGTGGTCGACGCACTACCGGATGGAGTCGTACGTGACGGGCGAGCTGCGCGAGCTCGTCGCGGCCGAACTGCCGATCGACGGCGCGCGGCTCGGCATCTTCGGCCACTCGATGGGCGGGCACGGCGCGCTGACGCTCGCGTTGCGTCATCCGGGGCTGTACCGGTCGGTGTCGGCGTTCGCGCCGATCGCCGCGCCGACGCGCTGCCCGTGGGGCGAGAAGGCGTTCTCCGGCTATCTCGGCGCCGATCGCGACGTGTGGAAGGCGCACGACGCGAGCGAGCTGGTCGCGCGCGCCGATGCGCCGAAGTTCGCGGACGGCATCCTCGTCGATCAGGGGCTGGCCGATCAGTTCCTCGCGAACCAGCTGAATCCCGACGTATTCGAAGCCGCGTGCGCGAAGGCCGGCCAGCCGCTGACGCTGCGCCGCCATCCGGGCTACGACCACGGCTACTACTTCATCTCGACGTTCATCGCCGATCACCTCGCGCATCACGCGCGCGTGCTGGCGCGGTGAGCAGGGGCGCAAGCCGGTAACGCACACGGCGCGCCGCACGCGATTGCGAGCGCATGAAAAAACGCCGGCGCTGCCCTCGGGCACGCCGGCGTTTTCTTTGATCGGCATCGGGCGGCGATGCGCCGGGCCGCGATCAGTTGCGTCGCAACAGGCTCGCGCCGTACACGAGCGCCGACAGCGCGGTGATCCAGAAGCTCGTCGGCCAGTCGGTGTGATACGCGAGCACGATGCCGGCCCACGCTTCGAACAGCGCGAACAGCGCGGCGAGCAGCACGCCCGTCGACAGTCGCGTCGACACATTCTGCGCGGCCGCCGCCGGCCCGACCAGCAGCGTGAACACGAGCAGCACGCCGACGATTTGCGTGGCCGCGGCCACCGCGAGCGCGCACACCGCGAGGAACAGCATCGACACCGTGCGCAGCGACACGCCCTTGGCTTCGGCCAGTTCGGGCTGCAGCGACGCGAACAGCAACGGCCGCGCGATCAGCGCGAGCGCGGCGAGGCTCACCGCGCCGATGCCCGCGAGCACCGCGAGCGTGTCGTGGCTGACTGCGAGCACGTTGCCGAACAGCAGTGCGGTGACCTGCGTCGCGAACGACGTGTAGAAGTGCAGGAACAACAGGCCGAAGCCGAGTGCGCCCGACAGGATCACGCCGATCGCGACGTCGCGGCCCGCGAGCTTTTCGCCGAGCGCGCCCATCCCGATCCCGGCCGCGAGCGTGAAGCCGACCATCCCCCAGATCGGCGAGACGCCGAGCAGCACCGCGCCCGTCGCGCCGGTGAAGCCGACGTGCGACAGCGCGTGGCCGGCGAAGGTCTGCCCGCGCAGCACCAGGAAGTAGCCGACGATGCCCGCGAGCACCGCGACGATTCCCGACGCCGCGAAGGCGTTGATCATGAAGTCGTATTCAAACATCGTGCGAATGCCCGGGATGAGCATGTCCGTGGTGGTGGTGGCCGTGGCCGCCGCCGTGCGAATGGCCGTCGTCGTCCTCGTGTTCGTGATCGTGCTTCTCGATCTCGACGTCGCCCGACATCACGAAGATCTTGCCGTTCACGCGCATCACGTCGATCGGCGATCCGTAGAGCCGCGACAGCACGGGTTTCGTGATCACCTCGTCGACGGTGCCGAGCGCCGCCACGCCGTTGCCGAGATACAGCACGCGGTCGAGCGCGTTCAGCAGCGGATTCAGTTCGTGCGCGGAGAACAGCACGGTGATGCCGAGTTCGCGCTGCACGTTGCGCACGAGCTCGACGACGCCGCGCTGGTGGTTCGGGTCGAGGCTGATCAGCGGCTCGTCGAGCAGCAGCAGCTTCGGGTCGCCGAGCAGGCATTGCGCGAGCAGCAGCCGCTGCCGCTCGCCGCCCGACAGTTCGGACAGCGGGCGGCGCGCGAGCGACGGGCCGCCGACGAGGTCGAGCACGCGATCGACGTCGCGGCGCGTGGCCGCGTTCGTGTGCGGCAGGCCCCAGCGGTGGCCGTCGGCGGCCATCGCGACGAAGTCGTAGCCGCGCATCCGGCGGTTCGCGAGGCCGCTCCGGATCTGCGGCATGTAGCCGATCGACGGGTTGCCGCGCACGACCGGCACGCCGCCGACCGACAGCGTGCCGGCCGACACGGGCACGAGGCCGAGCACCGCGCGCATCAGCGTCGTCTTGCCCGCGCCGTTCGGCCCGAGCACGCCGACGAATTCGCCGGGCTCGATCGAGAAGCTGACGTCGCGCAGGATCGTGCGGCCGCCCAGTTCGAGCGTGACGCGATCGACGGCGAGGGCGTGGGGAGTGGCGGTCATGACGTTACGGTTGTCGGTTACTTGCCGGCTGAGAGCGCGTTGCCGAGCGCGGCGAGCTGGCCGCTCATCCATTGCTGGAAGGTCTTGCCGGCCGGCTGCGTCTCGGTGACGCTGACGGTCGGCACGCCGCCGTCGCGCGCGACCTTCAGCATGCGCTTGGTCATCGGCTCCTCGGCCTGGCTGTTGTAGATCAGCACGCGCACCTGCTTCTTGCGCAGATCGTTCTCGAATGCGGCGACGTCCTGCGCGCTCGCCTCGGTGTCGTTCATCGTCGCGAGCTGGAAGCGCTGGTTGCGCATGTCGAGGCCGATCGCGTCCGACATGTAGCCGAACACGGGCTCGGTGGCCGTCACGGGCACCCCCTTGAACTTGGCGCGCAGTGCGGCGACCTGGTCGTCGACGGGTTTCAGCGATGCGACGAACTTCTGCAGGTTCGCCTCGTATTCGGCCTTGTTCGCCGGGTCGGCGCGGCCGAGTTCGGCCGCGATCGCGCGTGCGGCCGCCGGCATCGTCGCCGGGTCGTACCACAGGTGCGGGTTGTCGCCGGCCTTCTTGCCGACGAGATCGGCGACGACGATCGTCGCGCGCTTCGCCTGTTTCGACGCGCCGAGCAGCTTGCCCATCCACGGATCGTAGTCGGCGCCGTTGTAGATCACGACCTGCGCGTGCTGGAGCGCGCGGGCCGTCTTCGGGCTCGCTTCGAACAGGTGCGGATCCTGATCCGGATTGCTGAGGATGCTGGTGACCGCGACGTGGCGGCCGCCGATCTGCGACGCGACGTCGCCGTAGAAATTCTCGGCGGCGACGACGTTGACGGTCGCGGCCTGCGCGACCACGGGCGCGGCGAACGACAGCGCGGCGACGGCGGCGGCCAGCCAGCGGACAGGCGACAGGGCGCGCCGCGGCGCGCGCTTCAGGGCAATGGACATGGAACTCCTCGTTGGAAGGGCGGCGCGTACGCCGCGATTCGGCGTCAGCGCTGCGCGGGCTTGCGCTTGCAGTGTCCGCACAGGCCGCTCAGCTCGACGACCTGGTGGTGGACTTCGAAACCGTGCGCGGGCTCGCTCGCGGACAACTGCTTCGCGAGGTCGCCGCCGGGAATCTCGACGGTGTCGCCGCACGAATCGCAGATCAGGAACTGGCCTTCGTGCGGCACGCCGATCTCGCAGCACGCGAAGAATGCGTTCTTCGATTCGATCCGGTGGATGAAGCCGTGTTCGACGAGGAAATCCAGCGCGCGATAGACGGTCGTCGGCGGCACCCGGCCGCGTTGCGGTTCGAGTTCGGCGAGCAGGTCGTACGCGCCGATCGGGCGTTGCGCGGCCAGCACGCGTTCGTAGACCTGGCGGCGCAGCGGTGTCCACGCGAGCCCGTGTTCGGCGGCGAATGCGTCGGCCCGGGACAGCCGGGCGTCAATGGGCGATGAGGTAGCCATGGCGTGAAGCAGGCGATGAAACACAGTACGGCGATGATATAACGTATCGCCGCGCCGTGCAGCGCGAATTCCGCGTTCCGCCGTCGCTCCGTCCCCTTCATGCCGCTCCCACTGCGCCGCACCGTGCGCGCCGCACCTTGCCGCGCGGGCGCGACCGGGCGTCGTCATGCGCCGCCGTGCCGCAGCGCGTCATAGAAAGCCGTCGCGTCGTCTTGACAGCGCGTATCGCGTATCCGATCATTCGATCACTAACAGAGCAATTGATCGGTTTGCGAGCGTTCGCTCACCTCGTGACCGTCGTACAGCAGAACGAACCGGAGACAGCCAGTGAGACTGGAAGACAAGGTCGCGATCCTGACGGGCGCCGCAAGCGGCATCGGCGAGGCGGTCGCGCAACGCTATCTGGACGAGGGCGCGCGCTGCGTGCTCGTCGACGTGAAGCCGGCAGGCGGCTCGCTCGCGCGGCTGATCGAGGCCAACCCGGGCCGCGCGGTGGCCGTCACGGCCGACGTCACGCGCCGCGACGACATCGCGCGGATCGTCGCCACGGCGGTCGAGCGCTTCGGCGGCGTCGACATCCTGTTCAACAACGCGGCGCTGTTCGACATGCGCCCGCTCCTCGACGAATCGTGGGACGTGTTCGACCGGCTGTTCTCGGTCAACGTGAAAGGGCTGTTCTTCCTGATGCAGGCGGTCGCGCAGCGGATGGTCGAGCAGGGGCGCGGCGGCAAGATCGTCAACATGTCGTCGCAGGCCGGCCGTCGCGGCGAGGCACTCGTTTCGCACTACTGCGCGACCAAGGCCGCGGTGATCAGCTATACGCAGTCGGCCGCGCTCGCGCTCGCGCCGCACCGGATCAACGTGAACGGCATCGCGCCGGGCGTCGTCGACACGCCGATGTGGGAGCAGGTCGATGCGCTGTTCGCGCGCTACGAGAACCGGCCGCTCGGCGAGAAGAAGCGGCTCGTGGGCGAAGCCGTGCCGCTCGGCCGCATGGGCGTGCCGGGCGACCTGACGGGCGCCGCGCTGTTCCTCGCGTCGGCCGACGCCGACTACATCACCGCCCAGACGTTGAACGTCGACGGCGGCAACTGGATGAGCTGACGTGGCGCCGCTCGCACGCGCCACCCGCCGGCCGGCCCGCGACGCCGCGGCCGCCGTCGCACGAGGAGGGCTCGCCTGATGGCCGAGATCGTCGTCGCCGGCGAACTGCTGGCGGAATTCGTCGCCGCCGAGCGCGGCCAGGGTTTCGATACGCCGGGCCTGTTCGCCGGACCGTTCCCGAGCGGCGCGCCGGCGATCTTCGCCGACCAGGCCGCCCGGCTCGGCGCGCGCGTCGCGTATGCGGGCTGTGTCGGTCGCGATGCGTTCGGCGACGCGATCGTCGCGCGGCTCGCCCGCGACGGCGTCGACGTCGCGCGCATCCGCCGCGTCGCCCGCCCGACCGGCACCGCGTTCGTCGCGTATCGCGACGACGGCTCGCGCAGTTTCGTCTTCACGCTTTCCACCAGCGCGGCCGCGTGCGTCGATGCGTCCGACGTCGACACCGCGATGTTCGACGGCTGCCGCTACTTCCACGTGATGGGCTCGTCGCTGACGAGCGAATCGGCGATCGCCGCGGTGCAGCGCGGCGTGATCGAGGCTGCGCGCGCCGGCGCCAAGGTGTCGTTCGATCCGAACGTGCGGCCCGAAATGCTGAGTTTCCGCCCGATGCGCGCGGCCCTCGACGAGATGCTCGCCGCGTGCCACCTGTTCCTGCCGAGCGAAGCCGACCTGCCGTTCTTCTGCGGGCCGCAGCCGGCCGAGCGCGCGATCGCCGGCCTGCTCGCGACCCATCCGCTGCTCGAGCGGGTCGTGCTCAAACGCGGCGCGCAAGGCAGCGTCGCGTTCGAGCGCGCGCACCGGGCCGACGCGCCGGCGTTCGCGGTCGACGAAGTCGATCCGACCGGCGCCGGCGACTGCTTCGGCGGCACGCTGGTCGCGAGCCTCGTCGCGGGCTTGGCCGTCGACGTCGCGTTGCGTCGCGCGAACGCGGCCGGCGCGATCGCGGTCACGCGGCGCGGCCCGATGGAGGGCAACAGCAGCGCGGCCGAGATCGACCGCTTCCTGACCGAACGGGGGATCGCATGTCCGGCCTGACGACCGTTGCCGAACGCACGCGCACCGCGCATGCGGACACCGTGCTGCGGATGATCTTCGACGCGAACCGCGCGGACGCGCAGCGCGGCATCTATTCGGTCTGCAGCGCGCACCGGCTGGTGCTGGAGGCCGCGTGCGAAGCGGCGCGCGCGGACGGCTCGCCGCTGTTGATCGAGGCGACCTGCAATCAGGTGAACCATCTCGGCGGCTATACGGGCATGACGCCGGCCGATTTTCGTCGCGACGTCGATGCGATCGCCGCGCGCTGCGGGCTCGCGCCGTCGGCGCTCGTGCTCGGCGGCGACCATCTCGGCCCGAATCCGTGGCGGCACCGTCGCGCGGCCGACGCGATGCGTGAAGCGGCCGCGATGGTCGCGGCCTACGTCGAAGCCGGCTTCGAAAAGATCCACCTCGATGCGAGCATGGCGTGCGCCGACGATCCGGCACGGCTCGACGATCGCACGATCGCCGCGCGCGCGGCCGAGCTGTGCCGCGTCGCGGAAGACGCGGCCGCGCGCGTCGGCATCGCGCCGGTCTACGTGATCGGCACCGAGGTGCCGACGCCGGGCGGCGAGGTGAGCGGCGACGCAAGTAACGACGCGATCGCACGGATCGCGGTCACGCGCAGCGACAGCATCGCGGCGACGCTCGATGCGCACCGCCGCGCGTTCTCCGCGGCCGGGCTCGACGATGCGTGGACGCGCGTCGTCGCGGTCGTCGCACAGCCGGGCGTCGACTTCGACGATCGCCACGTGCTTGATTACGACAGTGCCAAGGCAGCGTCACTGGGCGCGAGTATCCTGCAGACACCGCGCCTCGTGTTCGAAGCGCATTCGACCGACTACCAGACCGAGGCGGCGCTCGCCGCGCTGGTGCGCGACCACTTCGCGGTGTTGAAGGTCGGCCCCGCGCTGACGTTCGCGCTGCGCGAGGCGCTGTTCGCGCTGACGTTCATCGAGGACGCGCTGATCGACGACGTCGCGCAGCGCTCGCGATTGCGCGACGTCGTCGATGCGGCGATGCGCGCGCAGCCCGAACACTGGGCGCCGTACTACCGCGGCGACGAGACCGCGCAGCGGCTCGCGCGCCAGTTCAGCTACAGCGACCGCATCCGCTATTACTGGCTGCAGCCGGCCGTCGCGGCCGCGGTCGAGCAGCTGTTCGACAACCTCGCGCGGCAGCCGGTGCCGGAGACGCTCGTCGCGCAGTGGCTGCCGGATGTCTACGCGGCATGCCGCGCGGGCGGCCTCGCGAAGGCGCCGCGCGCATGGGTGCGCCACCGGATACGCGACGTGATCGCGCACTATGCGCGCGCGTGCGGCATGCAGCGGCCGGCATGACGGGCCGCGAAGGAAACGACGCAACACCGACGCAAGACCGACGACATTTCGAACAATCACAGCAACCATCTTGAGACAGCCCATGTCATGCGCAATTGAAATCCGGCTGCCAACGCTCGCCAGTGCGAGCGATGGCGTTGAGCGTGATGAGCAGCTTGCGCATGCATGCGACGAGGGCGACCTT